>CAZNRQ010000615.1:0-2471 GCA_964574845.1 uncultured Bacteroidales bacterium | reverse complement strand
ATCATAATCTGGGTCATAATTTATATTTGGCTCACCCACGTCTAGTGAAAACAATGGAATACATCCTCAACTGAAAAGGGTTGAATGAGAATTTAGGGTTTTTCTGCATTTAAGTCAATGAAACATAACCAGCACATAAGAATCAACCACGTTCTGATGACCGCTTGCGGTAGTTTGTTCGTGGTTTTATTGCTAATTCTGAGTTATTACAACCGTTTTGCGGTAGATGATTATTACCATATTCATGTTGTTACGCAAAAGGGCATTACGGCAGCCGCTCTGGATGGATATTATAATTATGGCGGACGATGGACCTCATACTTCTTATGGGGCCTGGTGTATTATTTTTATAATGTGCCACTGTTCACGGCTCTGTATTCTTTTTTGGTATTCTTACTGTTCGCCCTGGCTGTGTGGTTACTACTGCGAAATATTTTCCGCACAACAGGTCTTTCTTCCTCTTACACTTACCTACCCGTCTATTCCGTTTTATTGACTGCTGCTTTCTTTTTTGCTTGTGAGTCAAAGGGCGAGATATGGTTCTGGGTAGTATCCACCACCATGTATCTCAACAGCCTCACCGCATTTATTTTCGTTCTGTCGCTGCTGCTTTCATCCAGAGGGAATATTGGGGTATATTTGCTGCTGGCAGGATTTGGTATTTTTGCAGGGGGTGCAGCCGAGACTTATGCTGTTGTTTTTCTTGGAGGTCTGACCCTACTACTTATATTAAAATTTAGTGTGAAAAGCGAGATTTTCAAAAGAATATCTACCGGAAAACTAATTACTGTAATTGTTTTCATAGCAGCCGCCTTTTGTATATCCGTATTTGCATCTGGCAATTCAGTGAGAGCAGGATGGCTGCCTGAAAGATCCTTCACCGGAACTTTCCTGACCACTTTGGTTTCACTTAAGGATTTGGTTTTTCACAAACTTATCTACGCCATACCCTATATCCTTCTGTTTAGTTTCCCATGGTTGGCTGCCGGACAATTACTTTCGACAGGAAATATTAAGATGTCATTGCGTAAATTTATACTCAGATTTATTATTTCCGGAACGGTATTATGGGTTGTTAGCTACATGATCATGTTTCCTACCTGCTATCTTCTTTCGGAAGTATGTCCCGACAGGGCTATATCAGTTGTGATCTTACTTATTGTTATTTTTGCAGCTACCTGGTCGTTTTTAGTAGGTTATTACAGAAATATTTCACTAAACACGGAACGATATGCCCAAAAGATAGTACTTATCCTTATGGCCGGATTCCTCATTTACGCTATCATCTCGCAATATAATAGGGTTTCTGATTATGGCATAGCCGTTGACCAGCGAATGGAATATTTGCGTCACACTCACTTTCAGGATAAAAACCATATCGAATATCTTCAACCTCTGCCACCATCGGGATTCCTTTATTCGGCTGAGATAAGCGCAGACACAGGAAACTATAAGAATGTGCAGCTAAGAATGGGTGCCTTCATCGAATATGCATTAGCAGTCAAAGCACATTGATCCTTATTGCATAAGCATAAAAAAAGCCCGCAAAACTGCGGGCCTTCTCAAAATCATTATAAATGACTAATTGGCTTTACTCTGCCATGCATTTTCTGCGGTCCAGACCGAACCTGTTTTCTTCCAGATGACGCAAGCTACATAAACATTGGCCATGGTCCATGCGGAAGGAGCTGTATAGGTATAATCTTTATTGACTACCTTATTGGCCGCTATGGTACCCGTAGCAATTAATTCACCATGCTCATTGCCAGCAGCTACACCACGCAAAACATGCTTGTGAGTAAAAGGGTTGTAAGATGCACTCTCCTGATAATAAACCAGACCATTCTCCACAAAATAGGTTGCCAAATAATAATCGCCTGAAGTAGGTAAAAAGAATTTGGTTTGGGTCTTTATTGTGATTGATGTACCCGAGAAGGTCATTACTGCACAAGCGTTGACGGTAGGAGCCGATGAGTTATTGCTCAGGACAGCACTATTGAGAGCTGACGAACCCCAAACATCAAACTGATTGCCTACAACCAAAGTAGGGATGCCTGAGACATTATAATCAGTCAAAAGGGCATCGGTGATGGTATTCGACATTTCATCGCTATTGTGGCATCCCATAGGAACCACTTCGTTAGGATTGGCCGTAATAGCACCTTCGAACATTGGAATACCCTGACCACCGCATGGACTGCACCAGGTTGCTGTAAAATCAAGCAATATGGCACGCTCTTTTTGTTCAGGAATCACACAAGTTCCGTCATCTTCGTTGGCCAGTGCATTGAAGTTTAGTGCTGATGAATTCGTACATCCTGTTACTTTCTCAGGATCGTCAGTTTTTTTCTTGCAGGAACTTATCATGGTCACTGAGGTAGCCAGAAGGCTTACCACCAAAAGTCCCGGGATCAATAATTTTCTTTTCATAAAATGGATTTAGGCGATAAAACTACAATAATATTTTCAAC
>CAZNRQ010000614.1:0-2474 GCA_964574845.1 uncultured Bacteroidales bacterium | reverse complement strand
ATTGATAAGTGCTCCCTGAACCAAAAGAATATCCTGAAGCAGTAATAGTCGGTGTGCCTGATCCGCAAAATGAGTTACTTCCGATAGCTGTCCCACCAAATGCTCCGGAACAAACAACTGGAGTAAATTCATCTGCACCCATGTCTGGATTTGCAGCATCTCTGGAGGCTCCGTCAAAGTCAGTAATAATACCTGAAATCGGCGTTCCCAGATTGTTTAATGCATCATTTGAATAATTTACCAAATGCAAATCAGTCGTGGATGTAAATATTGGAGCCACATTTATTGAATAGGCATTTCCACCGAATCCTGAAACGATATCTGCTAAAGTGGGTCTTGCAAGTAAATTAATATAACCCAGAGCAACGCCTGACGAAGCATAATCATTATTATCAATAATCGTGTAGGCAGTATTTGCAGCGTCGGAATAAATTGCATAACGGTTACCAGCAGTCTGAGAATTGCTAAAAATATTGTCTCTAATATCCAATCCTGTCGCAGCCGCTGCCACATAAAGAGCGGCAGTAATTCCATTAGTAGGTGCCGAGTATGTGGTATTTAATGCAACGGTATTATAGTAAATGTTGTAACCACCCCCTGTTATAACTGCAATCCCATGTCCGTTTCTGGCGAGGGTGGCACTTGTTGCCACATTGTACACATCAAAAATCATATTGTTATAAATCATTAATCCGGAGCTAGTGCTGCTAGAACTTAATTCAATTCCATAGGCTTGCCTGTTGACAGCATTTTTAACATCGCTAATGGTGTTTGCGTCAATAATTCCGCCTGACATTGTACCACCAACAAAAATACCAGTACAAACAACGTTTCCGTTTGCACTGATTCCTACTATTTTATTTCCTGTAATACTGATTCCTTGTTGCTGAGTAATATGTATACCTTGTAATCCGAGTTTACTGGCAGTAACTTCCGAACCAATTGTATTCTGTATTATGCTGGTCGATGCATCATTAGTTGCTGCACCAATAATATCAATACCAATTTGAGCCGTTGTGATTAAATTGTTTTGATAAGTATTATTGCTATTTTGTGCTTCAGCAGAGCCTGAGATTATGCTTCCGGTTGAGGCAATACCAGCAAGTGTGGTTGTTGATGCATTACCAGTAATAATGGTATTTTTTATACTGTTGTATGTTGCACCATCGGCCGGCGAAGCAATACTGGCAAGCCAAATAACTGCACTGTTTGTAGTTGTGTTGGTATTTATGATTGATAAACTTCTGTCGGAACCACCATTATTACTTCCATCAATTGTTATATAATCAGCTCCATTTATCTTAATAATACTGGTAGCAGAGGATCCGGTTATTACTGCTGTGCTTCCTGATACTGGTTTAACCGTAATCGTTTTAGAGGCATTGCTTCCTAATGTGGTGCCAAAAGTAATGGGGAATGTTTCAGCGGTACTGGAATATCCTGATTGCAATTCAAGAATAATATTACCCGTATACCCACAATTAGTAAGACCGGTAATGGCCTCCGTCAAAGTAGGGAAGGTAGGAGACCCACTTCCTCCAATAGTGAGAGTACCTGAATATGTGTTGCAAGATGCAGTACTTACTGTTAACCCTGTAGCAGAAGTTGAATAAGTTGGACCAGCACATACTCCAGGAGTATTATTATAAGAGAACACCCAATAATAGTAAGGCGTATTTGTTGAGAGACCTGTAGAAGTCCATGAACCGGCATTCGTTCCGACATACTCTATATATCCGATGGCATTATTTCCGACCGTATAAGTGGTGTAATTTGCCGGCGTCGGTTGTGTATTTGTGGTTGTTCTCACAACTAAATATCCTGTAGGAGGAGTGGTGGCAGCTGTAAAACTTCCGGAAATTGTACTAATGGTTTGTGAAAAAGATGTTGCAGTTTCCGCAAGTGAGGTTGGAGTGGAGCAGGGAGTAATAGAATAGCATGAGATGGTTGCAGCCCATCCGGGATATTGATTAGAAACATCTGACCGCCATTGAAATGTTAATGCTCCACCGTTAGCTAGAGAGGCAGTAATAGTTCCCGGACTTGTAGTGCCATAATAAGAACCGGCAGGACAATTCGTTGTGTTGGAACCTGCACTTAAGCCTGAGGAAATTATAGGAGAAGATGTATTTGGACCATCATAAATGACCAATCCGTCGTAACCGCTCTCTGTGCAAAAACTGCTAAAAACGGCTCTTATCGAACTACCTGGATCGGGGAAAAAAGTATACACATACGATTCGTTGTTCTGATAGACACCCGTGGCAGTTGATGCAGCACAGCTAAGTGCATCGGCACCACCACTGTCGTAGAATCCAGCAGAACAAGTAGTCGTTGATCCGTTGGTCATTTTAATAACTGCAGCAGTTGTTATTGATAAGGATGATCCGGGGGTGTAATAACATGGACCAGTAGAATTGTACTCATATACTGTAAATGTATAATTTGTATTTCCTGTCAGGCCAGTCACAGGA
>CAZNRQ010000613.1:0-2475 GCA_964574845.1 uncultured Bacteroidales bacterium | reverse complement strand
TTGGGGGATTTAAGAGCACGTCACTTTCTGTCCGCACGAAACGTAATAGAAAGCACTGCCCGTTCTGACCCACGTCCACCCCCAAAAAATAACATGGCGGCAATGCGAAAGTTAACAACTGTGCGATTTTTTTTCTTCTGTTCATTGCGCGTCTATGTCGAGTTTAGCACTTTTCTTTCTATGAAATGCTGGCTCCTGTCTGTAATGGGGTTGCTGTCGGGTCGAAACGGCTGTCTTGTATCGGTCTGCGGTTGCCTGTCTGTCGTGTTGAGATAATTGACGTGAAACAATGGCAGATTTACAGTAGTAAATGGAACGGTTACACTCAACAATGGAGCAATTACATTCGACAATGGCAGATTTACATCAATAAATGGCATAATTACATGACACAATGTCATATTTACACTCAACAATGGCATAATTACAGTCAACAATGGCAGAGTGACGGCAGACAATGGCAGATTTACACTACTCCCGGACACATTGACGTTACTCCCGGACACATTTACACCTTGCCCGGATATATTCAGGTCGTTCATGGACATGTTGTAATAGCACTCGGACGTATTCAAAACTCTCTCGGACATATTGAGACTATTCATGAACATTTTAAAACTTCACAAAGGTACATTAAAACCTGAATTTGTCATTGAAGAAACGCACTTGATTGAAATTTTATTATGCTGATTATGAGAATTTATTAATTTATTTTGTTAAAAGAATGCAAATATATGAAAAAAACACCTTATCTTCGCAAATGAATTCCTATAATTTGAATTCATTTGATTTTTGAAGTGAAATAGTGATTTAATGAGTTCTGATAATTTTGATAGAGATACAAACAATTTTTAAATTTTACAGCCATGAATAAAAGACAAATTGAGCATGAAAACATGTACAGCGCTGTGTTGGCAATTTTTGCAGAATACGGTATTGTTATTGCAAATAATCAACCTATTCTGGATGGAATTACGGTAATGCAAAATAACATGACTGGAATTGACACATACGCACAAATTCAACAGGAAACGACCAAGGGCGCAACGATTGAAGAATATAATGCCCGTTTGGACGCTACAAATAAAGGTGAGAAAATAATACTTGGTATAAAACCTTATTATCTTTTGAATAATGATACTACAAATCTGGCAATGGTAAGTAAAACTTATTCGGATTTTATGTATAAATCAAGAACAAATTCACTGCATTTGATGCAGTTAATAAACACGAAGGCTTTGGCTATCCCAATCGCTGATTTAAACCCATTCGGAATTACTGCCCAAGACAGGACAGATTATGGAACTTCAATTACAACGTTTGAAAATTCGATGCCTAAAAACAGGACTATCCTGAGTTCGATGAAAACTGCAACTTCGGAATTGAAAACTATTTTTGCAAACCAAAAGATTGAAATTGATAAAATGGATATTTTGATGGGGCCTTTTAAGCTTATCAATAAAGAGTTTTGGCAAAGATACACCAACGCAAGAATTTTAGTTAATATTGGCGCAGGTCAAACCGCTGAAATTGCAATTTTGGATGCATTGGGATTTGTACCGATTTTTGGAAATAAGATGAAGCCTGGTTATACTGTGACTTTTAGAAACAGGAATCCTTTCCCTGTTAAAATTGCGTTGTCGAATGATCCACAACATTATTCACCGGAATTTGAGGTAACGATAGATGCAAATGCTGATAGGAAGTTACATATACCGGATGATTTTGGTAGTGTTTTGGGAAATTATATGATGGTTCTTAATCCGAATAAGTACAATAAAATTAAGGTTACAGCCATTTTAGCCAAAGGACCAAGTCGCAGTTCGGCTCCAGAATTAACGGGTAGTATTAAGGGCTAAAAGGCTTATTATGAGCATGTTGCAGCCTCCGAAAGGAGGCTTTTTTTTGTTTTTTTTGTTCCTAAAAGGGATGAAGTTACTGTTTAGCACGGAGGCACAGACATACTCTTTTGCAAACAGGTTTTGGAGGGTGGGTTGTGGAGTTTGCAAATGTGTATGGCTGTGCCGGGGTTATTCAGAGATATAATGCTGTTGCTTTAATGAGATGCTGTTGCTTTACGCACTGGGGCGGCAGGCAAACTCTTTTGCAAGCGGGTTTTTGAGGGTGGGTTTTTGTGGAGCTTGCAAAGGAGTTTGACTGGGAAGGGGGGGCTTTTTGTGATTTAACGTACTCAGAGTGCTTATGGATACTACTACTGCAACTATTTTAAAAAAAATAAAGATTTATTTGTAATTGATAAAAAATTAACAGTACTTTTGTCAATTACTAAAAGAGGTCATAATAAAACACGAGAAGAAGAGATGTGATTTAATATTTAATAATTAACTGTAATGAACCAATTTTTTATAATTATTGGTGAAATATTGAAAGCCTTCCGGCTCAGTAATGAGATGGGAAGGCTTTTATTTTTTTATGAATGAAAATTGTAAATTTTTTTTTGAATAGATAGAGTTG
>CAZNRQ010000612.1:0-2476 GCA_964574845.1 uncultured Bacteroidales bacterium | reverse complement strand
GAATGCTGCCCTGCGCGGTTTCGACCTGATATTGCACGCTCAGTTTTTTTTCGATGGCGAGAATACGGTAGGTTTTGTAATGCTGAAGATTTTCGGCTGTGATATCCTTTTGTTTGTTGAGGAAGTCTTTGAGATAGTCTTTGATGACATGAAATATCAGCAGGTTCTTGCCACTCATGCGTTCGAGTTTGGAGGAATCCTGTGCCCCGAACTCCTCTGTCAGGATCTTTTCGTAGGTGGTGTTCAATGCTTCTATCTTTTCGATGGTAAGCTCTTCACCCGACAGTGAAGTAAACAGTTTTTCGAGAACCGCATGCAGATAGTTGCCGAACTCCTGCTGGTCGATGATCTCGGTAAGCTCATCGGCTTCTTTGATCTCGGCTATGTAATTGAAATAATACTGCAGTGTGCATTTCCTGAAACTATTGAGGGCCGAAGGCGAAAAACCTCTTTCGCCTATTTTCTTCAGTTTGTCAACGATATCGGAGGTCTTTTTGATCACGATAGGTACTGTGGCTTGCTGCAGGGGAGGGATGCTGAGGTTTTGCACCTTTATTATGATGTCAGGATTGTATTTGGGCAATTCGTAAACCAACTGGTTGATGAATCGGCTTTGTTCGCCTCCGCCCATATCGTCGGGTTGGGTGTTGTAGAGCAGGTATATTTTTTTGCATCCCTGCAACAAACGGTAGAAATGGTAGGCAAAGATCTGTTCGTTTTGCTTGTAGGTGGGCAAACCGGCATCGATGCGGATGCCGTGAGGGATAAAGGAATTAACGGTTTTGCCTTTGGGCAGCACCCCTTCGTTGACCGAAAGCATGAAAATAGTATCGAAATCCAGGGCACGTGTTTCGAGCATACCCATGATCTGTAATCCTTTCAGGGGTTCGCCCACAAAAGGAACGGTGGATTGGGAAATGTTCTGATCGAAAAGTATCTGCAGGGTGGTGGCCGACATACTGATGTCGTCGGTTTTGCTGATGTCGCTGAGTCGCTGCAGAATTTTGTAGGCGGCAAACAGCAGTTCTATCTCTATGCCTTTATCGTTACCTATCTGCTCCCTGATCTGGTCGATGAGTTGCAACAGACATTCAATGGCTCTCTTGCTCTCCTGCTGCCAGGGTTCGAAAATATATGCCAGGGAATCGGCCAGGGATTTGTCCATTTTGGATAAAAGACCATGGACTTCAAAACGGGTATAAAATACCTTTTTCTGCTCTGTCAACCGTGCCGCAGCATCGCGAATGTTCTTTTTGCCCAGCAAGACCGGAAAATAATTGTGGCTGAAAAGCTTTTGCAGGTCTTTGTGATAGAACAAAGGTTCGTTGGTCTGTTTTATGGAGCGAAACCTTTCGGAATTCAGTTGCAGGGTAAATATCAGCTCTATCAGGCTGTAGATAGGTGTGAGTTTAAGCGGAAATCCCATGGTGATATTGAAGGCGTTGATGCCTTCGGGAATGGAATTCAGCAAGGGAATCAGCAGGCTTTCTTCGTTCAGAACGATAGAAATATTTTCGGTGGGAGTGTTTTCGCCCAGCAGGCGGCTGATCTCGCTGGCCGTGAATTTCACCTGGCCAATGTTTCCCGAAACCCCTATGATGTTGATCTCTTTTTTCTCAGTGGCCAGTTCGTTGCCTATCCATTTCACCTTTTCCGGCTCCAGGCCTTTCAGATGCTTGCGGATAAAAGTTCCTGCCTCCTGTTGTCTGTTGGCCACATAATAGTTGTCGGCATCCCAAAGCATCTCCGAAAGTTTTCTTTCGGCGAAATATCCCAATATCACTTCTTCCGAACGCGTCAATGCGTTCAGTCCGGTGAATATCACCTTTTGAAATTTGGGAACAAATGCCGCATCGTTTATGTTAGCGACCGCCTGACGGCAAGCCATACCATAGTTCCCCAGCTGCAATGCCTGCAATCTTTTGCCAAATTCCAGGTAAATGTCGTACAACATGCCATAGAAGCCAAGATAGTTCACCTGGAAATCACTGAGGGGTGTTCTGTCAAGTGCCCAAAGCGCCAGGTTCTTTTCTTCTTTCAGATAGGTGAACACATAGCGGGCATCGCCCAGATGCTGGTCTATTTCATCAAAATCCTGCAGTAGTTTGTTGCCCCATTTCAGGAAATCATCAAAACTTTCCGCTCCTTCTTTTTTAACCGTTACATAACTTTTATACAATTCGATGAGCAGGGTGTATTCGTCAGTCACCACCGTGCCTGACAGATCAACTATGAAATCCTGTATGGAAACAATGCGTGGCAAAAAAACAGGAGAAGTGATGAGGCTGGAAAAATGCTTCTTCAGGAAAACACCGGCACGGCGGTTGGGCAGAACAATACAGATTTCGCTCAGATGTTCCGCATGCTCTTGCAGCAGGTATTCGGCCGTCTTTTTAAGGAATTCCATGGGCTATTTGAAAAAAGTTGATTCTGCCTCTGTGATATTCTCCGGCTTACCCAGGTCGAACCATAGTCC
>CAZNRQ010000611.1:0-2476 GCA_964574845.1 uncultured Bacteroidales bacterium | reverse complement strand
TCATAATCGATCCGCGTAAATCTGCGTCCACTTTTGCATTTTATCCATCTTTCCAATCCCATCCTCCAAAATCCCCTCATTTTCTACCGTTAACTTGACCAAACCTACCGTTAACTTAATGGTGAAGAAATTTCTTTTTTTCGCCTGTCTGCTGTTGTATCTTTGAGGGAAAACTCATTGTTAACGCAAGGAGTATGCAAAACCAACCAAAGTACAAACCATTTTTAAAGAAAGGATCCTTATGAAAAAGCTATTCTTTTTAAGCCTCATTCTGATGGCAGCGCTCAGTGCAAACACGCAAACCGCGGTAATAAAAGGTAAAATTACCGATCATTCCACCAAAGAAGACTTGCCCGGTGCGAATGTAATCTTGGTAAAGGACGGTAAAACTATTGTGGGAACTGTGAGCGACGTGAATGGAAATTATCAGCTAAATATTAGCGATAAGGGACGTTATCAATTAAAATGCACCTATATAGGTTTCGTCACCCTCACCAAAGATTCGGTATTAGCCGAGCCCGGAAAAACCACCATTATCGATTTCGACATGGAAATCACCTCAATGAACATACAAGCCTTTGAGATTGTAGAATACAGGGAGCCCTTGATCAGTATGGATGCAGTCAGTTATACTGTAGTCACAAGTTCCAACCTGCAAAGTGTAAGTGGTGTATCTTCAAAAAGTAATTCCTATAATAGCACCCCACCTCAGAACAACTCCATAAACCATGGCGTGGCAGAAAAAACGGTTAACCCGGGTTTATTAACCGCATCAGAACTTAACGATTTCAGCAAATGGGAGCTATGGAAAGACATAGAATCCAACGATCTGAAACGCTATCAAGAGGTATGGAACATGTATCCGGAAGATCGCTATTCGGTGATAGTGAAAAACGCCAACGGCCATGCTGTGATCAATGCAGTGGTGAAACTCATAGATAATGAAGGTCAAACCCTTTGGTCGGCCCTTACGGACAATACCGGCAAAGCCGAACTCTGGGGCAACCTTTTTGGGAAAAACAGTAAGGAGAAAAATGTGCAAATTGTAGCCACCGTTGACGGCAAGGACTATATATATGATAAGCCACATCTGTTTCCCAAAGGCATCAACCAGTTGGTAGTACCTGTGGAATGCACAGTCCCCGACCAGATGGATATAGCTTTTGTGGTGGATGCCACCGGTTCCATGGACGACGAGATCAAATTTCTGAAATCCGACGTCATCAATATAATAGAAGATGCCCGCAATGACCTCAATGGCATCAATATCAATCTGGGCTCGGTGTTCTACCGTTGTATTGGGAACTCTTACGTAACCATCAGCACTCCCCTCAGCACCGACATCAAACAAACCATTAACTTCATCAACCGGCAAAACTCCGGTGAAGGTGGCGACGAAGCAGTGGAAGAAGCCATGCAGACCGCCATCGACAGTCTGAAATGGTCATCAGATTCGAGAGCCCGCCTGCTGTTTTTAATTCTCGACGAACAGCCTCTCACCAAGCCTGATATCATAAAAAAAATGCAACTTTATACACAGAAGGCTGCTGAAAAAGGCATACGCATCATACCGGTAGTGGCCAGCGCCGAAACCATGGCGAATGCCTCCAGCATGGAATACCTGATGCGCAGTATGGCCCTGGCCACCAATGGCACCTATGTTTTCCTCACCGATCATAGCCAGATAGGTGATGCACATGCCAAACCCGTGACCGACAAATACGATGTCGAGTTGTTGAATACGCTCATCAAACGTATCATTTGGCAGTTCAGTTTTGTCGCCGATTGCGATGCCTCTTTGGCACAAAACGAAAGCATCGATACCACCTCCTTTTCGAATAGTCCCATAATAGCACAGGAGATCATAGATCTTTCGAGGAGCGGCTCACAAAATCAATCTTGGGTATATACTCACAACTTTAGTTTCGATGTTCAGTCGGCAGCCTTAAATCCAACAGAGAGTATCGACAGTCTTAATAATCAGGTGCGCGAAAATTCGCTGCAAAAAAAGGATGACAAAACGATTGAGATAAAGATCTTTCCCAACCCAACAGCATCTGTTGTCCATATTAAGATAGAAGGAAAACTGAAAGAACTTATGCTAACGGACATTAGCGGCAAGCTTCTCGAGAACATAAATACTTCAGGGGACTCAGAAACTCAGATCGATCTGGGCAAATATCCCTCAGGTATCTACTTCCTTAAATTCAGCGATAACGGTAAATGGTATAGCGGCAAAGTAGTATTGGTTCATTAACCAGGGAATACCTTAAGGTGTAGCCTGCTGAGAAGTGGGATTTGATTATAAACCCTTCAAAAGCAACTATTCCTTTACGATCTTCCTCACTTCAACGGCCTTACCGCTAACCAGTTTCACGAAGTACAGACCACTTGCCAGCTTACTCATGTTGATTTGCGAAGTGCTTTCATTGATAGGCTGCCTGATCAGTTCCTGTCCGTTGATATCCAATATTGT
>CAZNRQ010000610.1:0-2489 GCA_964574845.1 uncultured Bacteroidales bacterium | reverse complement strand
AATAACAAATTAAGAGATGAGGATAAAAATCATCTCATTAATTGGGTTTGGGAAAATTTAATTACATCATATGGTGAAGATGAGAGACAAAATGAAATTGTTGAGACAATATTGAATTATGGATTTGAAATATTCAAAAAACCCTCTGGACTCTTTTCAGTGGACTTAAAATATAGACCAGAAGAAAGCAAATCTTATTTAAAATGTTTATCATATCTTTGGGATAAAAGAGATACTCCAATACTTACAAATAATATTGGCCTACGGGCTGATAGGTTTAAAGTGGAAGTGATTGATGTCCTTTTATAGAATGAACGCCAGCTGGTAACAAAGGCTTGCTATCAGCGAGGCAGCGGGGTTTTAAGACAGTGCAGTTCTATTATATACCTTTGTTGTAATAGGACAGGAAACGGCTTCGATTCGCCCCGTCGATTAAAAAGCCTTGACCGTTAGCGTTCTTTGGAAGAAACTAAACATGCATCATTATAAAGTCTTCATTATTAAAATTAATTTTATCGTGAAAAATCAATCAAAGGAAAAGTTATTGAATTTAGCCAATAAGGAAATTCATACGCTGTATCAGCAGATATACAATGATGCTGATTTTTTTAAATTAAAGAATCATAATCCACAATTTATAACCAGTCAATCCAGTGGTCATTTTCTTTATTTAAGACATAATGCATTTACATTAACCTTTCAGTACTTTGCTAAAGAAGTGTGTAATAGCGAAGAAGATCCGTATTTATTTATTGGTCTATTTGATGATAATTATCAGAACCCAAAAGACCCAACAAGCAAAGACAAAACAGTTGCTGAATTAAGATTATCATGTAAAATTGGAGACGGGTATGCAATTATTTGGTATTTTGGAAATGATGTTTATAGATTAGAAGAAGTTTTCAAAGATTGGAAGGTTATGTTTTTGGCACGAGTTATGAAAATTAATAATTAAAATCTTTACCCATGAAAAAAAATATTTTCTTTCTTATTCTACTTGCGCTGTTGACAAATTTGGCAAAAGCACAAATGCAGCAGACAATGAATAGATGTACACAATTACCTTCAAAAAAGCCTGACCTTTCTTCTGCGAAAACATTGACATGGAAATGGGATACGATATACTGTTACGATGGAACAAATGCCTTTCTTCAAATACATACTCAAACATTTGATTTAAATGGGAACGTATTGATTCGATTAGTGAAATATTGGTATACTAACGCTTGGGTTAATTCTGAAAGAAATTCTTTTACTTATGATTTAAGTGGGAATATGTTAACTCGATTAAGGGAAAAATGGCAAGATACTACATGGGTGAATGATCGAAGATTTACACATACTTATGATGGTAGCGGTAATGTATTGACTGAAATAACTGAACAATGGCAAGGTAGTTCATGGTCTAATCCAACTAGATGCACATATACTTATAATTCGTCTGGCGACATCTCAACGTATTTATTGGAAAATTGGAATGGGAGCGCTTATGAAAATTCAAGTAAAAGCGAGTATACTTATGATATTAATGAAAACTTATTAATAATATTAGGTGAAGGATGGCAAAGCGGGGCATGGGTAAATAGTAGTCAAACAGTTTATACCTATGATGTGAATAATAATTTACTCTCAGATTTATATCAAGGTTGGGGGGGGAGTAATTGGAATAATATTAGGCGTTATACATATATCTACGATTTAAACAATTATAGGCTCTCGTATTTAAAGGAAAACTGGCAGGTTAATACTTGGGTGTTTACGCAAAGATTTATATATACCTACGATATTAGCGGAAACTTAAGTACAAATACACAAGAACAATGGTCAAGTGGGATTTGGGAGACAAATGGGAGAGCTACTTTTACTTATGATGTTAATGATAACTTGTTGGTTTGTTTAGATGAACAATGGTTTGGTGGTGCTTGGATAAATGAAAAGCGACAAGTTTATACTTATGATAATAATAATTCATTAACTGGAAAAGAAGAAATTTGGATAAATGGAAATTGGCAGCCTAGCTTAAATTTATTATCTCTATGTTCTCAGCAGAATTGGATTTATTCAATTGATGGTTATATCTATCGTTTTTCGGCAAATTATATTTCTTTTAATACGGGCATTCAAAATGAGTTAGTGAATAATAGTTTACTGAAAGTATTTCCAAATCCCGCAACAAATAATATTACAATTGAATACCCATCTTTGACAAATGAAGGGACAATAAAAGTTTACAATATTCAAGGACAGTTGCTGATTGATCAAACAATACAACAAGAAAAAACGGAAATAGACATTTCAAACTTCAACAAAGGAGTATATATTGTGCGAGTTATTGATAATTATATTAATTTTTCAAAAAAGATAATAATAGAATAATGCCCGTTCGGCTAAGCCTCCTGCCAAAGCCGCTAAAATTCTTTCAGGCTTTTGCCTTCCAACATTAAACGGTATCGCCCCTAAAACAAAAAATGCGAAGCCCCGAAACTTCG
>CAZNRQ010000609.1:0-2495 GCA_964574845.1 uncultured Bacteroidales bacterium | reverse complement strand
TTCCAATGTTATCGCCAATCAAGACATTCATAAGAATTTCGGAGGTGTGGTGCCTGAATATGCCTCGAGAGCGCATCAGATCAACATCGTTCCGGTGATCGATCGTGCCTTGCAATTAGCAAAAATACACAAAAATCAATTATCTGCCATTGCCTTTACACGGGGACCCGGTTTATTGGGCTCACTATTGGTGGGAACTTCTTTTGCAAAAGCCATGGCTTTGTCGTTAGACATCCCCCTGATTGAGGTAGATCATTTGCAGGCCCATATCTTATCGCATTTTATTACCGAAAAAGATGAGGACAAGCCACTTCCGGAGTTCCCTTTTTTATGCATGATTGTTTCGGGCGGACATACCATGATAGTGCTTGTGAAAGATTTTTCTTCGTTCGAGATCATCGGAAACACCATTGATGATGCTGCCGGTGAAGCTTTTGATAAGGCCGCCAAGATACTGGGATTGCCTTATCCGGGCGGATTGATGATAGACAGAAACGCTGTAACAGGCAATCCTCTGAAGTTCTCTTTCCCCGAACCCAAGGCAGGAGCTTTGGATTTTAGTTTCAGCGGACTGAAAACTTCCTTTCTTTATTTTATTCGCGATAATATTCGTACAAATCAGTATTTTATTGCCGAAAACATGGCCGACCTCTGTGCTTCCATTCAGCATACCATTGTAAAGATACTGATCAAAAAAGTGGGTTTGGCTGCCAAACAGTATGGGATTAACCAGGTAGCCATATCAGGCGGAGTTTCTGCTAACTCTTGTCTGCGACAGACCCTTACCGACCAAATTGCTGCACAAAACTGGAAGGTTTTTGTTCCGAAAACGGTTTTCAGCACCGATAATGCTGCCATGGTGGCGGTGGCCGGTTATTACAAGTTTCTGCAAAAGGAATTTGCTTCGCAGCATATTACGCCCTACACCCGCAACCAGTTGTGATGGCTTTTGCAGTAATTTTTGTGAGTTGAATGGTTTTTTATATTTTTGCAAAAAAAAGAAATTATGAGAAAGAACTTACATTATGCGTTGTTATTATTAATTATTCTTGTTTTTGCCGCTTGCTCAGGTAATAAATCAGGAAATAATGAACCCGGAACTATAGCTTTATCAAGCGATCTTGAGAATATATGTTGGATGAACCAGCATACTTTATGCAAGACCGTTGTCCATTCGGGAAAGTTTTCAAGTAAATTGGATTCAGTAAATCAATTTAGTTTTGGCTTTTCGAATTCTTTTAACAATCTGAGCGATACTTTACCTGGCAGTGTGGATGTAAGTTGCTGGATTTATTATCCTCAAATTAAAATTAAGAGCAGTATTGTTATTAGCATTGATTCGGTAGGTAAAAATATTTACTGGAAAGGATTTCCTTTGAATGATTCTATAAAAGCAGCCAATCAATGGCAGGAAGTTAAAGTGACTTTTGAGATACCCAAGAAGGTTATGCCTACGGATAATGTGAAGATTTATGTTTGGAATAACGACAAGCGTACTTTCTATATGGACGACCTGAAGCTGTTGTTCCACAAAGAGTAGTGAGTTTTTATCCTTTATTATATAATTAAAGAGCCACGAAAGTGGCTTTTTTTATTCCCGCAAATTTATTTTGGCAGAAAACTATATTTGTCAGAACGATTTTTTGTATTTTTATGATCGTATTCGTTTTTATTATTTTGTTACTTTTTTTCATCTAATTATTATCGTTATGGACCTTCGAAAAATAATTGATCAGGAAAACATTAGGGCCGAATTAGTTGCTTTACAAAGCGAGGCTCTCATCAGGCAGCAGGCGGTCAGAAACGAGGAATTGGCCAAAATATGGGCGGCTTTTGTGCAACACTTCGAGCCTTTTCCTGAATTTACGCTGACCACCACCGAGCACGAGATCAGGGCCACCTACCTGCAATCTAATATAATTATGGTGGAAGACCCTTCGGCCACCGTCAATGAAATGCCTCTGTCAGTAGGCGTAAAGATCATCATGCCCACTGCTGTTGAGTATAAGATAAGCACCGTCTACGATACATTGCAGCAGGAAAAAACCACAGTAGCACTTACCTACCGCCTTTCGGAAGGCGAAAAAAAGATATTGCTGCTCAAGCGTTTTATCAGCGGCGAATTTGTTTTCACCTTTCAATATCGTACCAAGTTCCGCATCAAACCTTACGAAACCATGGATGAGGTGCTGAGTATTATTAATTGAGGATAGGCTTGCAGTTGGGCTGAGCCAATTGGACTGCGTTATTTGTGGTCATTTATTGCTTATTATTAAATCCGTAAGCTGACGGATCAATGTTCAACGAAGAAAATCACCAGGTTCAAAATGTATGCTGAACATGGAAAACAACCCCTTACCATGCCCGGTTGAAATTTTGTCGCGATTATTAAATTACTATTAATCAAACTGTTTTGCTTGTTTTAGGAGTTTCATGTCTCAAAAAGCATGTTACACTTGTAAGGAATGTACGTTCATTTGTAAGGAATGTAAGTA
>CAZNRQ010000608.1:0-2496 GCA_964574845.1 uncultured Bacteroidales bacterium | reverse complement strand
CAACACTTGTTAGTATAAAAGCACCTAATTCTGCTTGCGGATTATCTGCAACAGAGCCGGTCACAATAAAAATTAAGAACACTGGTGCAAATTCAATAAATGGAACACTAACCGCTTATTATAAGATAAATAATGGAGCAACATTCTCACAGTCAGTTTCCAATTTAATAGTTGCAAATGATACTTTATTGGTAACATTTACTCAGACAGCTAATCTTTCTGTATCCAATACGGATCAGACCTTTAACATTAAATCCTGGATCGTTCTTCCAGGTGATCCTTTAGCTTTTAATGATACGGTTAATAAGTCAGTTACATCCTTCCATATGCCTGCTTCTCCCGTTGTAACTAACCAAACTATTCCTTGGGGAACTTCAACTACATTGCATGCTACTTCTTCTGATTCTGTTTACTGGTATAATACCCCTACCGGTGGACAACCAATCTCATTAGCACATAATTATACAACACCAAATTTATTTGCAAATACCGTATATTATGTAGAAGCTGCCAATTTCAATCCAACCGGTCCTGTGCTGTATTCTAGAACAACCAATCCAATTGGTACTGGAACTACTACAGTAGGATATCCTTTCTACACTTTTTATATGGATTCCAGAACACAGATGATTTATACTGCTTCTGAAATTATTGCTGCAGGTGGTGGTGCAGGTGACATTGGAAAGATAATGTTAGACATTGCTTCTGCGGATCCAGGTGTTATGAATGGTTTTACCATACAAATGCAAAATACAAATTTGTCAACATTAACCGGATTTGTATCTACTGGTTGGACTACTGTTTATTCAAGTGCCTATACTGTTCCAGGAACAGGGTGGCAAGAAATTACACTTCAGAATCCTTTCTTTTATGATGGAACAAGCAATCTATTAATTAATATTTGCTTTGACAATGCAGCTTATACTTCGAACTCTACCGTATATTCTACTACGGTTGCTGGCAAAACCTGGCATCAATATCAGGATTTATCCACAGGTTCAGGTTGTGTTGATTTTATTGCAGGTACTGCTCAGACAACCAGACCCAACATCAAGTTTAACCAATCAGCCAGAGGTTGTGCAAGTGCTAGAGTTCCTGATTCAGTATTTATAAGTTTATTTCCTTATGAAGCCAGTATGATAAGTATTCCTGCTCCTGTCAATTCCTGCTCTTATGGACCGGAACATGTTACTATCAGGGTTAGGAATAATGGTACAAACACTATAAATAATCTAGCAGCTAAGTATTCTGTCAATGGAGGAGCTATAGTTACAGAAACTGTTCCTACTCCAATTTTACCAAATGATACTCTAACTTATACATTTGCTACTACTTTTAATCCCGGTTTATCTACTGCAAATCAAGATTCTACATATCATATTAAGGCATTCATTAGTCTTACAAGTGATCCTACTCAGACTAACGATACATTGCAAAAAACAGTGACCTTATTATATACACCTGCTCCCCCTACCGTAAATAACGTTACTATACCTTATGGTTCTTCAACAACCTTACATGCAATCTCATCTGATTCTGTTTCTTGGTTTAATGTTCCTACAGGCGGAACAGCGCTAGCCCAAGGACATAACTATACTACACCGAATTTATTTGTTAATACAATTTATTATGCTCAAACTTCGGTAGGTGCGGGCGCTGATTCTTTATTTACGACAACAGCAGGTGGGAATGGATGTAGTGGTGGAAATATGTTTGATATAACCCCAATAGGTGGAGGTACAACTATTACTGGTTTTGCGATTTCGCCATATGCTGCTGGGGCTTTGCCGGTTTCTGTTTATTATAAAACTGGTACTTATGTTGGTTCTGAAACCAATGCCGCTGCATGGACATTATTAGGTACTTATAATTTGAATGCACCATCAGCCAACACTCTGTTGTATCTTAATTGTGCTGATTTCAACATACCAGCAGGGCAAACTTATGGTATTTACTTGAATTTTAATGCTGCTTATACTACTCTTAGCACGGTTACAACTTATTCAAATGCTACTATGCAGTTAACCGCTGGTGCCGGACTCTGTGGTCAATTTACACTCGTTAATACCCCAAGAGGGTTTAATGGAAAAGTATATTATGGAGCTGGAAATGGTTGTGCAAGTGCCCGTGTTGCTGATACAGTATTCATGAGTTTGTTCCCAATTGAAGCAAGCTTAGTAAGTGTTACCGCACCATCAACTTCTTGTTCAAATGGGCCGGAACATGTAACTATTAGAGTGAGAAATGATGGAACAACAACAATAAACAGTTTTGTAGCCAATTATTCAATCAATGGCACAGGTCTTGTTTCGGAAACTGTTCCTACTCCGATTCTTCCAAATGACACATTAACGTATACATTTTTTGCTACATTTAATCCCGGGTTAACCTCTGCTAATCCTGATTTAGTATTTAATGTTCTTGCCTATATTGAGCTTACGGGCGATCCAATGCAATCCAATGATACCATTCATAAGCTTGTAACTTTAACTTATG
>CAZNRQ010000607.1:0-2497 GCA_964574845.1 uncultured Bacteroidales bacterium | reverse complement strand
ACATAATCGTTTTAGTTTAGTGTAACATTATTTTTTTTCGTTACAAACATACGTTTATTTTAATAAAACTGAAAGGTTTTTATTCACCGAGATTTCAATTTCCTATACTTTTGTTGAAATTAAATCTAAACCTATGAAAAAACTTATTTTGCTCCCCATGTTATTGGTTTTTGCCATTGTCGTTTTTTACGCATGTAAGAATACGAAAAAAGATCAGGGACCTGATGCTTTGGTAAGCCACATCGATTCGACCGTGAAGCCCGGCACTGACTTTTTCCAGTATGCCAATGGCAAATGGTTTAAGAACAACCCTATCCCTGCCAGCGAACAAAGCAACGGCATCTGGCAACTGATTCAGGATACCATCAATGCTCAGATACGCCAGGTATGCGAAAAATCGGCGGCTATGAAAGATGCCGAAAAAGGCAGTAACAAACAAAAGATTGGCGATTTCTATTTCAGCGGTATGGACAGCGTGACCCGCAATAAGAATGGCATCTCTGATCTGAAAGCCGACCTGGATATGATAGATGGCATTAAGGACATCAACGGAGTGGTGAAAGCCGCCGCTTATATTCAAACCGTGGCCGGTTCTCCATTATTCGGTTTTTATGTGGCTCAGGACGACAAGAAGAGCAGCAAAATTGCTGTGTTTTTGTCACAGGGCGGATTAAGTCTCCCCGACCGCAATTATTATTTCGATAATGATGCTCGTGCGAAGATGATACGCGAGAAATTTGTAAAGCATCTCGAAAACATGTATGGCATCATGGGCTATGCTGCCGACAAAACCAAAACCATTGCCGACAAAATGATGAAGCTGGAGACCGCTATGGCCAAAAGCTGCCGCAAACGCGAAGATACCCGCGATCCATGGGCCAATTATAATAAGATGACTTTCCAGAAACTGGGCGAAATGACCCCCAACATCGACTGGAAATTATTTATGGAGGGTGTGGGTTTTCACGCTGTTGATTCAGTAATTGTAGGGCAACCCGAATTTCTGAAAGCCATGAACGGTTATCTGAAAACCTTCCCCATTGACGATTGGAAAGCTTACCTAAAGTATCATTTGGTGATCAATCTGGCCAGTTATCTGGATGATAAGACCTATATGGAAGCTTTTGATTTTTATTCCGCTACCATCCGCGGGGTGAAAGAACCCAAACCCCGTTGGAAACGAGTGGTGGAAGAAACCGATGGTTCGCTGGGCGAACTGATAGGACAGGTGTATGTGGACGAATATTTGCCCAAAGGCACCAAAGAAAAACTGGTGGAGATTGGAAATGCCATCAAGACGGTATTTGCCGAACGTATCAAGGCTCTCGACTGGATGAGCCAGACCACCAAGGATAAGGCGCTGAAAAAACTGGATGCTATTATCATGAAAGTAGGCTATCCCGATAAATGGAAAGACATGAGCTCGATGAAAATCGACCGCACTTCCTTCGTGAAAAATGTGATGGCCGCCAACAAATGGGAGACCAATTATATGTTAGCCAAATATGGCAAACCGGTAGACCGCACGGAGTGGGATATGTACCCTCAAACCTATAATGCCTATTACAATCCCTCGAACAACGAGATAGTAATTCCCGGTTGCAACATCATAGTGCCTGGCTACGAAGGCAAGATGGCCGACGATGCGCTTTTGTATTCTATCATAGGCGCCACTTTCGGACACGAAATGACCCACGGTTTCGATGATCAGGGTTGCAAATATACCGCCGAGGGCAACCTGGGCAACTGGTGGACAGCTGAAGACAGTGCCCGCTTTTTTGCCAAGACCAAAATGGTTGTAAAGCAGTTCAACGGATACATAGCAGTGGATAGTCTGCACATCAACGGTGAGCTTACCCAGGGCGAGAACATTGCCGATTTGGGGGGTATCATTATGGCTTATGTGGCTTTTCAGAAGACCGAACAGTATAAGAAAAACACTATGATTGCCGGATTAACTCCTGCCCAAAGGTTTTTCCTGGGCTATGCACTGGCATGGATGGTGAACGAACGCCCCGAAGCCATTGCCAACCAGGTGAAGAGCAACGAACATTCGCCTGCCAAATTCCGCGTGAACGGACCTTTGTCGGATATGCCCGAATTTTACGAAGCCTTCAACATAAAACAAGGCGACGCCATGTGGCTGCCCGATAGCCTGAGGGTGAAGATTTGGTAGTGTAAACTGCTTCTGATAAATGTAAAAGGCTTGCCGGTGGCAAGCCTTTTATGTTTTATTATGGGCACGTGGAAAGCATTTCCACGCGAGCAGAGCCTGCCGCCAAAAGGGTTATTTTGGACTCAAATCGGTTATCATTTTAAATCCTCAACAGGAATTATATTTTCCTTGTTTAGAGTATATGTGATGATATTTCCTTTTTCTCCTGCTTTATTTGCAGCTAAATTTCTTTCGATTTTTGATTTGAGTTTAATATTTGCTTTGGTAATATCCGATTCCAAATTCATTATGGGCGCCTTTTTAAGGATAACAGCCTTAGTC
>CAZNRQ010000606.1:0-2502 GCA_964574845.1 uncultured Bacteroidales bacterium | reverse complement strand
ATAAAAGGTAGTGCCCAGTATGGTGTTTTTCCATATGCCGTCGCCGGGTATGTCGGTGCCCGATTCCTGAGAAGGAGCCTGAATGGCATAGACATTAAACTTCGACTTGTTCTCTTTGTAAGGCGTGGCCTCAAACAGATAGCCCGTGAAGAGCTTGGCATCTTTGATGAACTGCCCCATCTCTTCCTTGGTGTAGCCATCGGGTATGATTACCAGGTCGACCTTCACGGCAGGATCGCCCGAATTGAGTATGTCGGTCTTGGGGATGAGTATCTTCTGCTCTTTGCGGATAAAATAGTTGGCCGGATCGACCACATACTCGAATTTCTTTTCGAAAATGCCTTTGCGGTTGCGGGTTTGCCATTCCACGCGAATCTTGTTCTTGGGGAAGGGACAGGTGACGGTTTCCGAAAAGGTTTTCACGGTTAGTTTGGCCTCGTCGGTGGTTTGCCATTCGCTGAAGAGGGTGCTGTAGGTGCGCGAATAGATGAGCACATTGGTGGCGGCATCGTAGACCAGGAAGTTGTATTTGCCATAGTCGAAAATATCGATGAGGTTCACCTTCGAACCTCCCCAGAAAGGCTCCTGTATCAGCTCGTCCATGGAATAGCTGTCGTTGAGGTGGTCGCCGGTGTGATAATAATCGATGCGGAGGGTCTTGTTGATAAAATAGTCGTCGAAGGCAGCGCTGAGGTTGAAGCTGACGGCTATCAGCAGCAGGAAGATAAGTTTTTTCATGGCTTATAATTTATTTGAATAATACGATTTTGAGGGGGTGAAATTACAAAATTTTGAGTCTTGTAAGGAAAATTGAGAAGAAAGTTGGGAGTTCGGAGTGCCTAGAGTTGGGAGTTAGGCAAGCACAGCATAAATTATTTAAATTGAGTTCATGAACTTGCTGCACTCGGTACGCAGATTATAATCTTATTAAAATAAACACATAAACACAGATTAGGCAAAGCCATTTTACATTGAATGATGAAGATATGAGCTTAAGCCAAAGGGGAGACGGGGAATGCAATTCCCTGCCAGCCGGGTGGCGGGACCATTCCGTAAGACGAAAAGCGCTTTGTTAGACAAAATACTTACTGACCATTTTACTCGACGTTTTGCGATTGCTTGGTTCTTGAGGCTTTTAAGTTTATTTGACGGCTAACAGTAAGGACTATACCTCTATTGTAAACTTGATGAGAAGTTCCTGGTAATTGTTTTCGAACAGGAAGAAGTGAGTGGATCAATCGCAATCCAACAAGCCATTTTTCTTTAAATACGAAACCAGTACCTAGATTAAAAGTAAAGTCTCTTTTACTAAAGGGATAAAGGTCTGTCTGGAAAGGAAACGCTCCTCTGTCCGTATATTCTCCAGTTTTGTTTAAAGCTGCTAATGCCGGACCAAATTCAAAGTAAATATTATTCTTGTGATATTGAAAGAGGATGGGGACTTCAAAGTAAGATAGACGTAAAAGATAATCGCCATAATTGGATTTTTCCTGATTGTCTCCCGCGGTTCCTTTGCCAATTATACTTAGTTCAGACTGCATAGTCCAACTTTTACTTATTTTTATTTGAACCCACACTCCACCCATCAAGGCAGGTTTTGGATGAGTTCTCAATGGAAAGCCTGTAATAGTGTGCATTCCTAAACCTAATTTAAACCCAAATTTACATTGAGTTTTAAATTTAGCTTGAGACCAAACAGTAAGGCAAATAATTGACAAGACAAAAAAAATGAAAAGCTTTTTCATTGCTATGCTGTTTTCAAATTGATGGTAACGATTAGGCGCTTCCTTTCGTTGGCAAATCACAATGTTATCATGTTTGCAGTATCTGTCTGCCACTGAAAGCAAACGCAAGTTATACACAGGCTATAATTTTATCATTTTAATTGTTTCATCATTTGTCTTAATGAAATATAAACCCGATTTTAAATAAGCAACATTAATCGGCTCATTATTATTAATGGTGCAGTCAAGAAGAAGTTTACCACTTATTTCATAAAGCTGAATACGCCCTGTATAGTCTAATTTCAAAAAATTCTGTACCGGATTTTCTAAAATAATTTTATGATTGAAACTTGACACTTCATTAACACCAGTTTCATAATCAAGTCTCACAGAAATATATCTTTCAAGAGAATCATTTATAGTAAAAAGATGCTGATAATTTGGGACACAGTTTGCAACATTGTCATATAAACATTGATATTGATGTTTTAAAATTACAGTCCAACCATTATACATACTGTTATTAAACATTTCACTAAAATTAGAGTATACTTCAAGAGGGTAATGTGTTGCATGAATTTTAAATACGAAGAAAATGTTTGAATAAGTTTGTATATTTTTTCTCATATCCTTTTTTAAATCTAAATTGTCAGTATAAAAAATTCCCATTTGCCAATAATCAATTGGGCAATCTATAGAATCTGATGTCCTGTGTATTGAACGAATTTCAAGTGAATCCCAACTTGTATTAATAATGTTTTGTTCACCAAGAAGAGTG
>CAZNRQ010000605.1:0-2504 GCA_964574845.1 uncultured Bacteroidales bacterium | reverse complement strand
TGTCCTTTAATTTGATAATTATTGGGTGTAGTTTTGCTTCATGCAAAGTGACATAGAACAATTATTTTTGATTGAGATATTACAGGATCATGGACAGTTCCTGCATGGACTTTTTGAAGATGCACTGGAAAGTAAAAGTATTAAAGATACCGGTACTTTAATGAGTAGTATTACTTATAAAGTGGAGCGTAGGGGAAATAATTTTGTATTATCGTTTACATTTCCGGGTTATGGTAGGGCTTTGGAAATAAGATATTATAAAAGTAAAAATAGTCAGATGTTAAAGACTGCTAGAAGCAATAGATCTCTTTTGACTAAAAAAGCGAAAAATAAAAAACGTGATTATAGATGGTATTCCAGGAATCTTTATGGATCGCAAAATAGATTGATTGGAAGAGCCAGTTATAGATTAGTTGAAGAAGAAATATTGAGATTAAAACAGGTATTGATAGAGGCAAAATTAGAGGGAACATATTCAAAAATATTATTAAAATGAGTTTAAAAGCTGATAAATTACAACTTGATATTGTAATAAATTCTGATGAAAGCAGAAAGAAAATTCAAGATTTAGAGCTTGAGTGTAACGAGTTTGCCAGACAAATGAGAGGTTTAATAGCTGAAAATGGTAAAGCTGCTAAAGATAGTATTGAATATTTGAAATTATTGGATAAATATAATATTAATAAAGATAAAATACAAGATTTAAGAAAAGAAATTGGTATAACAGGATCTACCATAAAAGAACTATTACAAAGACAAGGTGAACTGAATGCATCAATGAAAGGGATGAATCCCAATCTTTCGAAATTTCAGGAATTAAAAACGGAACTTCTTCAGGTAAGAGATAGATTAAAAGAATTGCGTGGAACTATAAAAGAAACTCAAACAGCATTTAGCCATTTTAAGAAAAGTTTTATGGAGGGTATTGGTATTGGTACCGGTATTGCTGCTATTACTACTGCTTTTCATGTTATTGTTGGAGCTTTTAAAGAAGCTATTAGTCGTTCTACTGAATATCAGGAAAGGCTTGAGAAGTTAAAATTTGCTTTGAATGATGATAGTTATGCCCTAAACAACATGGTGAAGTTTGCTAAACAAATGAGTGCAACTTCATTATTTACTCGTGGGCAAATAATGGATGCTCAGACAATGGCGATAAGTTTGGGAAGAAATGAAGAACAGGCTAAGAAAATGGTAATAGCAGCTATGGCTATAAGCAGAATTATACCAGGAACTGATTTGAATAAAGCTATGGTTATGCTAAACGGTACTTTAGGAGGTGTGACTAAGGGTTTGGAAAAAATGATCCCTGACATAAAAGGTATGACTACTGAACAATATTTACACGGTAAGGCTATTGATCTAATAGTTGAAAAATATGGTAAATTTGCTACTGAAGGTCTTGATACAACTAAAGGTAAAATTACCATGTTTGGCAAAGCGTGGGATTCGTTAACGTTAAGTTTGCTAAATAGTGGTGAAGGTCCTATTAGTAAAATTATTAATAAATTTACAGATTTAGGAACAATGGCATTGAAAGGATTACAAGCAATTAATGAAGGGGCTTTGAAAATTGACTGGGCTGGAATAGGTAAGAGAATATCTTTATTTTTAAATCCTATAACAGCTCTTGTAGGTTTATATAAGTCAATATTTGGAAATGGAGGTGAATTAGTAAAAGTGAATCAAGAATATTTGGATCAACAGCAATATGGTATGAGCAGACTAGATTATTATGCTAAAGATAAACTTGAAAGAATGAGTAAGAATTGGCAAGAACATGGTAAAATTGTAAAAGATGAACTTGATAGGATATTAACTAATATTACAAATGCAGAGGCTAAAGGAAAAAAACTTACTGATGATCAACTTGCAATTAAAAAAGCTATAGAAGATAAACTTCATGTATTAAATGGTCCTGATGCAAAGGAAAAAGAGGCAGCGGAATTAAAAGTATTAAGAGATAAATCATTAGAAGAATTAAAGAGTTCACTAAATGATGAACTTGATCAAGTAGAAAGGATGTTGATAAATAAGGTAATTAAAGAAAAAGAAGCTGCTGATAAAAAACGTAAAATTCAGGATAAAATAGATGCTGATTATAAAAAGGCAATAGATGACAATTTTGAATATTTCTTATCTGATAGGGATAAAGAACTCTATCAAAATCATGTTTATTATGAAAGCCTATATAAAGAAAATGCTAAAAATGCTGAAAGGTTAAGAGAATTACATATAATGGAAGCTGTAAAAGTAGATGGCATAAATAAAAAGCATGATGAAAAGGATATTGAGGATTTAAAGAAGATGAATAAGGATAAAATGAATGAAGAGATAAAAGCTATGGAGCATGCAAGGGATTTGAGTGATAGGGATGATTCAAAAAATTATGCTGATGGACTAATAACTCTTGAAGAATATAATGATAGAAAACGTGAAACTGAAATTGCTTATATGGCTTCGGTCATTGCCATTAAAAAGAAATATAATGAAGATACTAGTAA
>CAZNRQ010000604.1:0-2509 GCA_964574845.1 uncultured Bacteroidales bacterium | reverse complement strand
GTAGGAACCACCGGGTTCAGGTGTACAGCATTCTGCTCATAAAAGCTAAAGGGTTTGCCACCCTGACTGATTTGCCCAAAGCTGTTTGCAGCAATGATATAAACCAGAGCAAAAAATAGTAACGTTTTTTTCATTATGCTTTATTTAATTTTTACAAATTCTCCTTTAAAAGTGATGTTGTCTTTTGTAGCTGTTAGGAAATAAAACCCATCCGACAGATCAGCGATATTGATAGCGGCTTTTCCGTTTTCGAGAAGCAATGAGGCGATGTTTTTTACTACAACTCCCATCAGGTTGTATATACTAACGTTTTCTACCACGTTTTCATTGGTAAGTATCTCCAGATTTATTTCGTCATGCGCCGGCGAAGGATAAATTCCTGCCTTTTCTTCTTTGTAATTATTTTCTGCAACGCCTATAGAACATGTGGCAGTGCCAGCCAAAGAAGTTACGCCCGAATTGGCAGGATCAAGCCATGGTTTTAATTGTGTAGCATTGGTACTTCCATTCTTGTCCCAGTGGTAGTAAAATTTACCATAATAATCGGGACTTCCGGTTGCAGTGCAATACGATGAGCCTCCTGTAAGGGTTCCAACTATTTTGCCGGCAGCATTAAAGATTGGCGATCCCGAAGAACCTCCTTCTGTAACTCCGTGACCATTGGTGGTGGCAGCCCAATAAACCTGCCAGTGGGTTCCGCTACCTCCAACACTTAATGATGTCAGGGCAGAGGTATAAGTTGAGATCTTCATGATATCGCCTGCCGGATGATGTATAGAAACTCCGCTGGCGCTGGCAGTATTGTTTCTGTCCCAGCCGTTATAATACACGTTAAAGGAAGCCACAATGGCCGAATTGATCTGCACCAGGCAAAAATCCGAACCGGCATTGTTCGATCCATAAGTGTCATGAGCTTTTAGCGAGCATCCTGATTTTGTTTTTGTAGTTGACGATGTGGTTCCGGTGCAGGTAGAAGCTTCGTAATGGAAGTAAAATATCCAGGCATTGTAATCGGCGGTGCTGGCATATCCGGCATCATAATGACAATGGTCGGCCAGCAAAACGTAAGGAGTACAATTTTGGTTGGTATTATTAACAAGTGAACCGGAACAATTGTACCAGTTAGCACCCACCCTGATGTCGAGTTTGCAGACCCCCTTTTTTTGGTTTTGCCAGTTCGTTCCCTCGGGGGTGCAGTTAATATTTACCTCACAAGCATCCGAAGCAGCGGCAAAGTATTCGGTTTCGCCACCACGATAAAAGTAATTCAGCTCGGTGATGTTCAGCAATACGGCATTTTTCTTAGCATTGGGAACCAGCAATTCGAAGGTTATTTCGTCGCCGCTTACTTTTTCGTTCGAGAAATACATGTTCTCGGTATTGTTCACCGAGGTATAAGCGCCTATTACCATGCTTTTGGTCTTGTTGTATAAATAGAGTTTTGCACCTTCAGGCATATAGAATTGGTTGTAGCCAAATCCAATGGCCCTGGCACCCTGCGATCTTACGGTCAGTTGCCACAAACTGGCATTTAGTCCCGGCAATTCAGTCCATGTCCCGGAATTATTGATATCCAGATTAACAGGAAGGGTAACCCCAATGCGATAGGGTGCACTTTTCGAGGCTCTTTCGGCATCTTCTGTGGTCAGTTGTTTAATGTCCGGAGCAGCCACCTGAACCAAATCAATAGCGGTAGTAAGTTCGTTGTGATTGAAGCTGTAAGGCGTTCCGCCTTGTGAGTCCTGTGCTTTTGCAGCAATGATACAGAGGAATAAAGAAGCAAAAAGTAACGTTTTTTTCATGTGTAGTAGTTTAAATTTTGGTGTGCAAATATAAAAAAAAACTTGTGAGAGTGGTTCTTACCAAGCCGGATTAACTGTTTTTTGTGAAAGTCGGGATGATATATTTCAAGAAAAGACGGTTAATACGCATTAATGAGTATCTGTCGGTAATCTTCCGCACCCATTTTGTAATGTGCCCCACTTACTTTATTGACGAGTAGATTTTCAATGATCATTTCAATCTCTTTTTCGTCAGGTATGTTGCTAAGCCCAACTTCATGCATTCGAACCGGCGAGCCAATCTGCCGGAAGAACTGTTCGAAACAGCTTATTGTCTCATCGGCAGTGTCCACTCCGAAAACATTGTTGCCAAGCAATAGCAGCGAAGGCTCTATCTGCTCTTTAAAATACTTCATCCAGGCAGGATACATGATCGAAAGGGAGGCTCCATGAGGCACATCCCAAAGCATAGACAAGGCATGCCCCAGTCCGTGAACGCCCCAGTCGCCCGACTTTTTGCCGAATGCCGTGGTGCCATTCAAAGCACAGGTGGCTGCAAACATGATCTTTTCACGATAGCTATAATTTTGCAGATCGTCCATCAGTTGAGGTCCGAATTCAATGGCTTCGCGAATGATGGAAAAAATAAACTTATCTGTGAGTGTGGTTTCGCCAACACCGAAATATCCTTCCAGTGAGTGAGCCACCAGATCGGTGATGCCATATGC
>CAZNRQ010000603.1:0-2511 GCA_964574845.1 uncultured Bacteroidales bacterium | reverse complement strand
AATGATTATCAATTGCATTGATCCCAATAATGCTCGCAGGAGGAACACGAGGTATTTTGAAAGTAACAAAAAAAAATGACAAACAAATACCACCACAAGGGCAAATAGATAAGTGAAAAGATAATGGAAAAGTAAAGCAACCATCTGAAGGAGAAGAAAAAAATGTATCTCTACCCGACTGTATACCTCAAGATAAATTAGACGGAGTAAGTTATAAAGAGATTGCCGAGGCCTTATGAAACATGAGAGAATCAGCAACACTACAAAGTATTATTATGGAAATGATTATACAATGAAATATTCTAGGTATACAAAAATATGTTGGTATGAAAGAAAATTCTGAATTTACCAACAATCGTGCCACAGGCAAAATGAATAAAGCAACATTGGATAAGTTAGCCGATCCATTTCTTATGCTTGATCATAATGAAATTTTGAATAATGCAGATATCCCACAGGACGTTAAAGATGCACACAACAAATTTTTTAATGGACAATATCCAACCAATGCAGTAGGATATGTAATAGTCAGCAAAAAAGATATGAACCAATATCTTTTCACAGCAGATCATCATTTATTAAAAAGATACCCTATTCTCACAGGGACACAACAAGGAGATACCAAATATGAAGGATCAAAAAATCCTACAACTCCGATATGATTATACAGACTCAACGATATAAGAGACGATGATAAAAATTATCATGCGGTTGATGGACCAGGCCGTTTTTTTACCTTACTTCCTGTAGATACAAAGTCAAATTTCAATGATGCGTATGATATCAATAAATATGCTATGGGTATCCACCGATTATATTACCCTACGGGCAGCCAATATGCCAAAGGATATGATGAAGTAACACAAGCAACAAGAACAAATGCATTACAATCAAAAAATATACAGGACAGACTCCAAACCCATGGATGTATAATGATGGGAGATGTGGACTGTTGAACCTTCAACGACAATATCGCTGTAGGTGATTTATGATCTTTTGTCTGTATCACAGAGTAAAAAATAGAGATATATGTATGAGATACTGCTAGAGTATATAATTTTTTTTAATAAAAAAAACCGTGAGAAAGAAAACTTCTCACGGCGGTAAATATAATGAATTAATCGGTTAGTACTTAACTTTGTACTTCCCAACTTTAACGGCCGGCTCATCGCCACCGACACCCTTCATAACCCATTTACCATCAGGTCTTTGAATCAAAGTATAACCCTTCTTCACATCGAATTTTGAATTTCCCGATTGGAACTTGGTCTGAGGACCAGTCTGACCGGTAAAATCCGTAATCAATGTAGGTTTTTGATCAAACACCATCGTGGTGGTATCGCCGGTTTGAAACCGGGTAGTATCAGCGCCAATAATTACCTGATAATGAAACGGTAATTTTTGTTTTGGCTTGGCTGGGGTAATAGTTCCTGGAGTGGTTCCCGGAGTAGTTCCTGGAGTAATAGTTCCTGGAATGGTTCCTGGAGTAGTTCCTGGAATGGTTCCTGGAGTAGTTCCTGGAGTAGTTCCTGGAGTGGTTCCCGGAGTAGTTCCTGGAGTGGTTCCCGGAGTAGTTCCTGGAGTGGTTCCCGGAGTAGTTGTGTCTGCAGGTGTCGGTGTTGTAACATGGATTTCAACGGTCTTCGTCAATGAATCCTTGCCCCAAATACCTTTAACAGTGATTACAAATACTCCTGTGTCACTATACACATGGTCAACCGGACCATAAGTGATAGTTTTACCTACATCATCCTTTTCTGGAAATATAGATGAGAAGGTTCCATCCCCATAATCCAATGTTCCTTTATCGAAATTGGCCTTAATGGTGATATGGGAAGTTAATCCAGGAGCACCGCTCATCGGATCAGCTTTCAAATCAAGAACCTTGGAAGTACCACCGGTAAAGAATGCGAAGTAGCCCAGAGGAATTAACAACAGAAGCAGCCAAAGCCAGTTCTTATTGAATCCTTTTTTCTTCTTGGGCTGATCCTTAGTAGCGTCAACAGATTGAAGCTCTTCAAGAGCATAAACAATTGCCTCAGCTTTTGAATCAGCTTCTGCTTCGGTGTCTTCCGGTAAAGCAAGAGCGTTTTGTAAAGCGGCCCAGCTTTCAGGTGTGTAATCTTTCTGATTGTGATTTGCTGCTGAATTTTCAGCATTAACTAAATTGTTTGTTTTCATCGTGTAAATATTAGGTTTTTGTTTTTTTCTATTATTATGAGCCATTGGTGTTTAGGCGGTTTCTGCCTAGTCATTAGGAAGGCGATTTCTTAATGACGATATTGTTATATATATTAGTATAGAAATGTCAAGTAAAAATAAAAGAAAATTTATCTTGTTTTTTTTATACAAATACGTACGTATTAGACAATAAATATTTTATTAATAAACAGACAACATGATTGATTCGGACGTATTCATTGAACAGATGATTATCAAAGTTGTTCCTGAAATCGATGACGAGGGACTCGAGATGATGATAGAGGAAACTAAACCAGTACTCTATGATCG
>CAZNRQ010000602.1:0-2518 GCA_964574845.1 uncultured Bacteroidales bacterium | reverse complement strand
AGGCGTGCCTTTGAACGCAGGAAAAATAGTAGAACTCACTGGCTTGGAGCGTAAAGAAGTGGATAAGGCTATGGCGAAACTAAAAGCAGAGCAAGCTATTGTTTCGCCAAAGAACTGTTTTTGGCAGCCTAAATAGAGTAATCCTGCTGCTGGTTTTTTTGCAGCTTTTAATTAAGTTTCGGTTATTGGAGTATTATAAAGTAATACTTCTTACTGGTTGTATAGATTGTACTTTTTAATGACTAAATTAAAGTGTTTGGTCATGTTGAAATAGATGTTATTAATTAACTTGATTGATCATGAAAATTAATTATTTCCTGAAATGCCTACCTATACTTCTGGTCCTAACAATTCTGTTATATACAGGGTGTAAGAAAACAAAAGAAGTCAATCTTCCGCTTCTAACAACTGACCTCGTCAGCAATATAGCAAGCACTACAGCCAGTTGCAAGGTTAGTATAAGTGATGATGGGGGAGATGCCATAATGGAAAAAGGAGTATGTTGGAGTACTACTTCCATACCAACCATTCATGATAATAAAACCTCTGATGGGGTTGGCAGCTTGGGCTTTACCAGCGAAATAACCGGATTACAACCTTTCACTAATTATTTTATTCGTGCTTATGCAACCAATAGTGCCGGAACGGGGTATGGCAATCAGCTATATTTTACTACCGGTCTTGATATCGGCGATAATTATCAGGGAGGCATAGTTGCCTATATTTTGCAACCCTGGGATACCAATTATGTTAGTGGGGAATATCACGGTCTGATAGTTGCTCCTGACGATCAGGGCAGCGCAGTAAACTGGGGATGCACAGGAACATTGATTGGTAATACGTCGACTGTTATAGGTACAGGTCAAGCTAATACGGCTAAAATTGTTATGGGATGCAACCAATCAGGCATAGCAGCGCAAATGTGCGATTTGCTGGTATTGAATGGTTATAGTGATTGGTATCTACCCAGCAAGGATGAACTTAATAAGGTGTTCATCAACCGCTATTCAATAGGAGGTTCGATAACATACGGGAATTACTACTGGAGTTCAAGCGAGTATGATGCTGATTATGCGTGGGGTCAGTTTTTTAATGGAGGCATGATCAGCGATTTTAATAAAACTTCAACCACTTTTGACATGCATGTTAGGGCTGTACGCTCCTTCTGAACATCGAATACATAAGCTTGATTTCTCAAAGTGATTTGTTTGTTGACTCATTATCATTGGGTCCGATTCCACAGTAATATAAATTGCAAAATTTCTTGCCTAATTTACTTATATTTGAACATTCTTACTTACTTTTGCGCAAATATCTACAATCTATACCGGATTGGTAGAGTATTCAGTTAAATATCTGAAATACAAATTATGGGTCAACTTTACGACAGATTAATGCAGGATGTACGCTTCGAAGAAGGCCTCAATGCTTGTATCAATTGCGGCACTTGTACAGCCATTTGTGCTGCTGCTGAATTCTATAATTATGATCCCCGCTCTGTTGTAGATACGGTTCAGACAAAGGATGACGATAAGATCATTGAACTGCTGAAAAGCGAAACCATCTGGTATTGCGGCGAGTGCATGTCGTGCAAAACACGCTGTCCCCGTGCCAATGCTCCCGGACTAATCATTATGGCTTTGCGTTCCTTATCGCAGGATATGGGTTATTTTGTAGAATCCGAAAAAGGACGTCAGCAACTGGCATTGAAACGTACCATAGGCGAATGGATCTTGACTACAGGGTATTGTGTATATCTCGAAGGGGTAGGCACCGACCTGCATCCCGAACAAGGACCTGTATGGGATTGGAAACAAAAGAACTGGAACAAGGTGTTTGAACGCCTGGGGGCTAATTATAGAGGCGATGGTCCAGGCATTCTTAGAAAGATACCTGAAGAAACACTGGAAGAGATCAGAGAAATATTCCGCGTTACAGGAGGTATCCAACGTTTTGATCAGATTGAATCATGTTCTAAGGAAAAAGCTGCTGAGATGAACCTAACCCTCGATGAAAAGGGTATTTCCAGCGAATATTTCGGTCATATTTATAAATTTAATTCTCAAACCCACTACCGCGATGAAGATTGAAGGTAAAAAGGCACTTTGGAAAGATTACCAGAAAGAAATAGCCGACGACAAATACTTCTATGTGCGTTCTTGCATAAGGCAGAGTTTTTTTCCGGGTTCTGAGACCGCTTTCCTGAATATCATGCGCAACGATCTGGGAAAGGATCTTTACGAACATCCCTGTCATACCACTTGCACAGGTATTGGATACCATAGCGATATAGTTCCTATTGAAACCACCATGACCGTGGTTGCACGTCAGTTTGCATTGGCAACCGAAGCCGGCTACAAGAATTATGTTCCCAGTTGTGTGACATCTTTCGGTTTGTATACCGAAATACTTGACATCTGGCATCATTTTCCGGAAACTCTTGCCAAAACACGTGAAAACCTAAAAAAAGCCACAGGTCGTGAATTTGATATTCCTGAAAACCTGGCCCATGCCAGTG
>CAZNRQ010000601.1:0-2527 GCA_964574845.1 uncultured Bacteroidales bacterium | reverse complement strand
CAATCGAAGTTTGTATAATTATTTGCGTTCTTAGATTTTCAGCATCATGGTAAAATGAATCCGCTTTATTTTTAGCAAATGCGCTTACAATCTTCAGGTTCGCAATTACTTTATCGGCTTGAAATCTCGTTCCCCCACTGGGCAAAATGCTTTGTGTGACTTCTTCAATTTTGCCAGCTTTAATTAGTTCAATTCCCTTATCTACGCTGTTTTTATAATCCGAAATGGATAATTTTACGTTATCAAGATCTTTTTTTGGCCCAAGATATGAATTATATAGTATATCAAGTTGGCTATATGCGTCATTTTCAAGTTTCCCAATCTCAATAATGCTCTCTTCCAACAACTTGTTGTTTTTTTCTAGGATTAAATCTCTCATTATAATTCTTATATTTGAAATATCAATCTTCATCTCACCGATTGCAGTTTGAACCGTAAGGGGGTGATCATGAATGTTCCTAGTGCTTTCCCAGAGTCTGTTGGAGTTGTAAAACACAACAGCACCTAAGACGAAAACCAAAATCATGATTATCATTAAGTTAAAGTTTAGTAAACTGGATATCTTAATGTTTTTAAGATTCATAACACACCTCGCTGTTTACAATTAATTATACAACGATTATTTTCTAGAATCCAAATGTTTTTATATAAAATTAAAAGTGTTGCAATTATTAGATCCCATGGTTATAATAAACCTTGTCACAAATTCGCGCTTCGTTAGCTCAGTTGGTAGAGCACCTGACTCTTAATCAGGGTGTCGCCGGTTCGAACCCGGCACGGAGTACCAAAAAATAGACATCTCTTTACGAGGTGTCTATTTTTTTAGTTCGCAAGAAACAGTTCATTTCAGTAAATAGAATTTGAATTTTAGGAGTTTTATCATTACACCCTTTTTATTATTGCAATGACCAGCGACGCAAGGAGCAGCATGCTTCCTATAAATCCGCTTAATAGAATAGTTTCGCCCAATATAAAATATGCCATTATCAATGTAAAGAGAGGCTCTCCAAGTAATATGATTCCTACGCTTTCTGAACTAGCTACTTTTTGGGCCCTAGTTTGAAATAGAGTGGTAATCCCCGTTCCAAGTACCCCCATAATAACTAAAACTACTATGTTTGAAATCAGCAGTTGGAAATTAAATCCTTCGAAAATGAGTGCAGCAATAAAGCTTATTATAGTTACCGTAATCAATTGTATTTCCGTTAAGATAAGATCATTTTTATCTTTTCCCAAACGATCCAATACTATAATATAAGCAGTCGAAACAATGGCGCAAAGTATGGATAAGAAATCTCCAAAATTGAAGCTGGTTCCATTTATTCCTGCAATTAATTTCAGTCCAATTATAGAGCATAGAACACTTATGGCTGTCCATTTTGATGGCCAAACTTTTTTTAATCTTGATTCCATTATAGGAATGAAAAGTACAGTTAATGCTATTAAGAATCCTGATTTTGAAGCGCTGGTAAATATAAGCGCTGAAACTCCTAAAGAATAAACAATAAAGAGTAAACTTCCTAAAATGCCTCCTGTTTTCAGCTCACTTTTTTTAACCTTTAGGAAAGCTTTGGGATTGGTGAAGAAAATAAATAAACTACCTAAAAAGAATCTTCCCATTAATAAATGGAAGGGAGGAATTGATCCCACATAAAGCTTTATTAAAATTGTACTCAAAGCCCAACCAAACGCGGTAATAATAAGCTGGATATATGCTTTTGATTTCTGACTTATTAGCTCTTTTCCATCCATAATTTTTTTCCCGAAATCCACCTTATTATGCAATAATTTTTATAGCAAAGGCCCTTGCGGGCCTTTTTTATTTTAGCAAGAAGATAATGTTCCTCCTCTAATAGTAAATCCTTTGGAATACCAGCTATCAGAATAATCTACGATTGCATTTTTAACATATCCTTCAATTCTTGTTTCGTAAACAACTTTAACTTCCTGTGAATCAACAACTGTATCATTTTCATTACTCAACCCATCCAGGGTCAATTTAAGCGATGGGCCTCCTCAGCCATATCCCCCAAATGATATTCTCAGCATAAGATCATCAGCATTGCTTTCCTTCGCAAATAATTCTTTCAATTTACTTACTGCAGACTCTGTTAAGCTTACCATATTTTTTATTTTCCTTTCCTTAAATTAACCATAACATAAATATTCATTTATAAAAGTCCATGAAATGAACTCCTGGTTTTCTGTAATTCTCTTCTCTTATTGTTACCCCAATTTTGTCAAGATACTCTAAAATAAGAATTGCAGATTTTCTACCAGTTTGAATAAAGTCCCTAAGAGAAGAGGCAGAAACTAACCCTTCGCTGTTTATGATTTCTCTAACTGCTTCTGCTCCTTTATAAAAACTACTATAATGCATATATAGCCCGTCTTCAAAATCAATAATTATATTCTGTGAAATCAAAAATCTTAAAACTTCATCTATATTTATTAAAGATTTATTACCTTTGTTGAATAATTCTTTAATTTGAGCTATGTTGCTTGTATTAAAACCATTTTCCAGAAT
>CAZNRQ010000600.1:0-2533 GCA_964574845.1 uncultured Bacteroidales bacterium | reverse complement strand
CGCCTGCCGTCGGGTAGGGAAGCCGACCAAGTAAAGAATTCTAATGGTAGACGCTAATCCGCCGCGGCGGAACGCTGATGGGTATGATTATTTTTATGATGTTCGCAGATGCTGTGTAATGTTGAGGGCGATTCGTGAATCGGCCCCAACAAAACCGGGTTTAATCGAAATCTGCCTCAATTTCGCCATCGCCATGCATGAGGGTGTTTTTGTTTTTGACCAGTGCATACACTTCGGCCAAAGTGACGGGCTTATCAAAATGGTGCTTCACCCCCAGTTGTTGCGCCAGACGGTTGGCATCGAGGGTGGTCATAGCCTTGAATTCTTTGCGTGCGATTAGCCTTCCGGGACGTAAAAGAGCTTTGTCAAGTTCTTTGACTTTAACATTAAATGTACAGATGATCTGGAGTTTGAGCATGTCGTTCAATATCCCATCGGTCATGTTCAGCAGGTTGGAAATGCCCATTACGCGGCCTTCGCCCTGACGCGAGGCAAGCAAGGGTTCGGCATCTTCGATGAGTAGGACACAAAAAAATCCGTCTTTCGAAAAGCGGGCTATTTCTTTCGAAAGGAATGTCATAAAATAGGGGTCGATCAGCCTGTCAACCATATTGGGCGGCATATAAATGACCACCTTTTTACTGGATGTCATTTTGCGTAACAGGTGTCGGATATAATAGGTTTTGCCAGTTCCGGGCAAACCGTGGAAAAGGACCAATCCGCTCGATTGGCTCTCGAAACGATGCATAAGATCGTTGTGGAACTTCTCAAAACCATAACCATAATGCATGTCGAGATTTTTGATGAGAAAATTGTCATACACCGGATAAGTTTTAAGTTTGAAATAGCCATTGTCTCCTACTTCTACCATAGATATCTCAGGTTTGTCGGGCAGGGATTCTATGATGCAGAGGTCAAGGAATGCCTCTAATTCCGATTCAAAATCTTCGTCACGTTTGCCCGATGCCTCGCTGGGTCGAAGCAGGCGCAAAGGACTGATACGTACCCATCCATCATAACTACGTACCGTTGAACGAATAAAATCGGGCACCTTATATTCATTATCATTAACACATGAAATTTGGGGGGCCTGAAGCACATAGCCATTGTTTGGAAAACTCAGGGTATAATTGTTCATGCTCGAAAACTCATCATAGCCATTGCGGGATTGATAAGAATGAATGAGTTTGGCATTCATTTCCTCACGTAACATAAAAAACAAAGCCAGTACCTCATAATCATCCTCTGCGAAATAAACAACGGTCGGGATATCGTTGTTCGCCATGGCGTAATACTTCATGGCCGGAAAGTTTTCCAAAGCAGCATTTTCGGCCAGCCAACGTACTACTTCAGGTTCATAGTTGTGCAGAAGCTTAGGCGGCGTTTGGAAGAGTTGCTCTACTTTTCGTTCGGCCATATCTCTTTCCCACTTATCCATATTATCGTTGGAATATGAAAATTTAAGGGTATGTTCTTCAACATCTTTTTTACCTGATGGCTTTTCGGCTTCGCCAAAATAGCTGATATCGCGAAACACTATACAAGCAGGAACGTTGTTGTGAAATTTTATTTTGGTCACCCAATTGCCATGTTCGTCGTGTTCGGCTTCGGCATCGTCGAGGGGGACATGTTTTGAATAAAGACGATCATCCTGGCCTATGATTTCTCCTTCGCTATTATAAATATTACGATGCAGGGTTCTGCTGTTTTCGCTGCCATCCGCATTGAGCATGATGCGTTCACATTCGCGGCCATGCGAATCGTATCCTATCATCGACCAATAGGTGATTTTGCCTGTTACATCCATGCGCTTGTCTTCTATCTTCTGATTGTTTTCGTTATAGACCATGGTCATGGTGTCGGTAAGATTTTTTTCCGGACCATAATTTTCTATAATGGTGTTATTTCCCCTATCGTCGTACTTCCATTTGATCCCGCTTTTGTAAACATTTTTTTCATCAAATGTGGCCATTTCCAAACGTTTACCTGCCTCATTGTATTTACGGGTTCCTGAAGATTTCAGCACTCCGTCGGTGAATAATTGAAATTCTGTTTCAGCGCCTGCTTCATTAAAATAATCGACCGCAGATTCGACTCCATACCAAAACATTTCGTGTTTGATTTTTTGTCCTTTTTCGTTAAACCATGCAATGATGGTTTCATCGAGATGCGTATCAATAACAAGGTCTCCCTTTACAATATAACCCGATTTAAAAATCGCCTTGCAGGTGTATTGTTCCACTTTGCTTACAGGACCTTTTAGCCCGATCTCTGTTGTAGATTTACCGCGAAAAATATGGAATTCTTTCCCCTTTTGTGTATTGAATTTTACTTTTGCGTTTTTTGTTTTGCTTGTTTTTCCTTCCGCTTTTTTCATGGTGTTAAGATTTAAAACGATAGTTGAAATAAGGTGACATCCTCTGGGAATTATGGGTATAAATTTATAACTTTTTTTAAGGAGATTTGTTGTGTATAGGAAAAAATATTGTGGTTGTAGGTATAGTCGGGGCGCGACTTGGAGTCGCACTCCGAC
>CAZNRQ010000599.1:0-2535 GCA_964574845.1 uncultured Bacteroidales bacterium | reverse complement strand
CCCATCACCAGGTTGGCCGTGTCCGTATTCATATCCAGACGAAATGACAACTTTATTTTTTCGTTCGAAAACCTTGCCTTTTTCAGCGAATATCCGCTAAGGTTGCCGGGCATAAATTGGTTATAGGTGTAAGGTTCTTTTTCCAGCAGAGGCATCATCATCAGCAGGCGGCTGTGGATATGTCGGTTCATTTTCGCTTGCTCGGCAGGGGTGAAGGAGTAATAGGCCAGCATTTCCACCTTCGCTTTGCGCCGCGAATACATTTCCTTTTCCGAGATCTTCAGCAATTGCTCGGCCGAAATGTCCTGCAGCCATTGTAACAATTGCTGTGTATGTTTACCCATGGCAATATCCATAGGAGGGTCGTTGGGGGCGAAAGCCTTAAAGGTATGCACGGGGGCATCCTGGCTCACCGACAGTTTGGCCGAGAACGGCGTCAGCGCGAAGTAGGGGAAATAAGCGTAATTAAAATTGATCGCAAAGCCTATGCAAAAATCTTCTTTCCAGGCTATCTCAGGGAAATTTGCTTCCGCAGTTTCCACAGGTTTTTCTTCCAGTTCCAGTTGTTTTATCACGGCGTCCCACTGCTGATATTGCGAAAGCTTCCGTAGCGAAACATCTTTCAGCTTCAGTTCGGGGCGGCCGGTGGTGGCGCTTGCCACAAATTCGAATTTGTCGTCCAACACATCCTCCATGGTATACCCATATTCGGCCAGCAGTTGGTTCTTCAGGGGCGTGAAGTCTTTCAGAGTCTCAAAATAGAATTTCCCTTTCTGGGTATACAACGTATAATACACAGCATATCTGTGCTCGCATACCGCAGGGGCTATCTTCGCGCAGTTGCACCAGGTGTGGAAAGTGTTATCGTCGGTTTTCTTCAGGGTCACATGGTATATGCTCTGGCTGTGGTTCACCTCGGCTTCCACCACCAATTTCTCCACACTCAGTATCTCTACTTTTTTGTAGCTCACAAATCCCTGTGCCGCCTGTATGTCGTAGCGATTGCACACCGTATTCAGCACCTCAAAGTTGATGGCGGGCATGGATATCATCACCTCGTGCCGCGGCATGGGTTTGCGCGCCTGCCGCCATGTAGCTATCTCTTCGGGTATAGGCATGCGGCTGTCGGGCAGTCGCTCGGCAATATACATAATGCCTGCCAGGCGGTGTTTGCACAGGCCTTCCTCTCCGCAGGTGCAGCTCATCGTCATCCATTTGGGCGTATAATAATCGCTGATGCTCACGTCGAAGATCTGCTGCGGGCTCAGATCGTTGCGCACCTTAAAACTGATGGTTTTGGTAGCGATGTGTCGCAGGTCCATCGTAATATAGTTGATAGCAATCAGCCGCCTGGCCTGGGCCTGCAAATTGGCATCCGAGTGGGCATTTGAATACTCAGTAAGGTTCTGAAAAAGACTGTTTACCGTTGGTTGGCCGGGAAGTGCCATGGCAATGGAATTTTGTTTTACAAATCTACTAAAATTAGTTGAGTAGATGTTGCAAAAAGAACGAAAAAAATGAGAAAAATTGTGAAAAAGTTATAATTTTTACGAAAAATGTTAATGGTAGAAGTTATTTTGACAGACAGATAAGCCGCAATAACTATTTAAAAAGTTAAAGTGACAGCAAAATCACCTAAAATGACAATGGAATAAATGATAATGACAGAGGCTTTCATTAAGGTGACAGGCATGTAAGTTAAAATGACAGTGATGTAAGTTAAAGTGACAAGGATGTAAGTTAAAATGACAGGGATATAAGTTAAAGTGACAGGGATATAAGTTAAAGTGACAGGGATATAAGTTAAAATGACAGAGCCATAAATTGAAATGACAAAGGCATAACCCAAAGTGACAGAGGCATAACCCAAAGTGTTTTTTTAAAAAATTTGAATAATGAAGTAAAAAATTGAAAAAATGAAAGGCAAAATTGATTAATTGTATGATATTTTGATAAAAATGGGGATTAAATTGGATTGATTTGGGGGGATTTTACTTTTGAATATATGGATTTTTGATTGTTGGTTGACAAAAATTGAATTTAAAAGGGGAAAAGTAACAAAATTGCTTTACTATTTATATAAATTTGTGGCAATTGCTTTAAGCCGTGTTGGGGGTGCCAATAGGCCGCCTCCCGATCCGCTAGAGGTCGGATTCGGGATAACCCGATAGTGCTAGGAGGAAAAAGTCTGAACCAGGATCTAGCAGATTCCACAGAAAGAAGGCGATTTGTGAATCGCCCCTGCATTTGTGGGAAATTTAAGGCATTTTGGACTGGTGGGACTTCTTGGTGTTTCCCGCCAGTGGTCGGGTAGGCTTGGTGTCTTTGTGTTTTGGTGGCATTCCTTTGTATTTGTTGGAGACGGCAGGATGATTGTTTTGTGCCAGAAGGGCACAAGATTTTGTGCCCCTACGTAGGTGCATCGACAATCCCAAAAAATATTTTAACTTTTTTTAACTTCTATTGATATAGTATTATAATTTTGCTGACAAAAATCAACATCATGAACATTTCGCATATCGAACACATAGGCAT
>CAZNRQ010000598.1:0-2536 GCA_964574845.1 uncultured Bacteroidales bacterium | reverse complement strand
GTGGTTGGGGATTGGCCAACGTACTGGCAGCTTTGCAGGCAGGTATGACCAATTTCGAATCTACCATGGGTGGCATTGGCGGACAGCCTGCCAATTTCGTCAGCGGAGTTCCCGTAGCCGGAACCGGTGCTTACTACTACAAAGATCCCAACCTCGTCGGACTGGTTTCTACCGAAGATATGGTAGTGATGATGGATGAAATGGGTATAGACACCGGCCTTGATATAGATCGCATACTGAATATAGGTAACATGGTCGAAAGAATCACCGGTCGCAGACTCAGATCAGAATCTATCAAGAACGGTAGAATTCCGAAGACGTTAACAGGAAGGAAATAGTTGGAAATGGTTATATTGTTTCATTGCTCTATTGTTATTTGCATTGTTTGTTTTTTTTAAATTTGTTCCTCTGTTGTAATGTTTAATTGTTTTTGTTATGACTGATAAAAGATTCCTGCAATTAAATGATGTGACTTCCTACAAAATAGCTTTCAATCTGAGCAATTATGTATGGGAGGTAGTAATTAATTGGGATAACTTTGCCAAAAGGCATGTAGGCGGACAATTTGTTGAAGCAGTTGACTCTATCTCAGCAAATATTGCGGAAGGCTTTGGGCGTTATCATAAGAAAGATAAAATTAAGTTTTATCGTTATAGTCAAGGATCATTAAAAGAATCATTCGATTGGAACGAGAAAGCAAAATGCAGAAAGTTAATCAGCCATGAAGAATACAACCACATCTTCGCCGAACTTCAAAAACTCCCAAAAGAAATCAACCAACTAATAAAATACACTAACGATAAACTTTCAGATTAACAACTTAGCAATTTGGCATTTACCCAACTAACAATTTAACAATTCAACAATTTAACCATTTTCCTATCAAACAATTTAGCAATTTAACCATATAACAATTTATAAAATGGAACACCCCTTATTAAACGAAGACCATCATCTCATCCGCGAATCCGTAAGAGATTTTGCCGAAAGAGAGATTAAACCCTTAGCCAAAGAACTGGACGATAAACAGCAATTCTCCGTCGAGCTTACCCACAAAATGGGCGAGATAGGCCTCTTCGGCATGCTGGTTTCTCAGGAATATGGCGGACAAGGCATGGACTACCTTTCGTACATCATTGCTGTGGAAGAGCTGGCCCGCATCGATAGTTCGCAGGCTGCCACCATAGCCGCAGGAAATTCTCTGGGGCTGAACCCAATCTACTACTATGGTACCGAAGAACAAAAGCGGAAATATCTGCCTGTTCTCTGCACCGGTAAAAAACTCTGGGGCTTTGGACTCACCGAACCCAATGCCGGCTCTGATTCACGCAATTCAAAAACCTTTGCAAAACTGGCTGATGGTAAATGGACCATCAATGGCTCCAAAATCTTCATCACCAATGCCTCTTCCGAAATCTCTATGGGTTCCACCGTTCAGTGCGTTTCGGGCGAAAACGGCAAAGACAAGGAATTCACAGCCATTATTGTTGAGAACGGCACTCCCGGCTTCATCGCCAAGACCATGCACGACAAAATGATGTGGCGCGCCTCCAACACCGCCGAACTTTATTTCGACGAATGTGCCGTTCCCGAAGGCAATGTGCTCGGCAAACGCGGCGAAGGCTCCAAGATCATGCTCAGCACTCTGGATTGCGGTCGTTTGTCCATTGGTGCCATGGGCCTCGGACTGGCACAGGGAGCTTTTGAACTGGCTTTGCAATATGCTCAGGAGCGCGTTCAGTTTGGAAAACCCATCAGCAAACAACAGGCAGTGGCATTCAAGTTGGCCGATATGGCCCTCAAAGTGGAACTGGCCCGCAACCTCCTCTACAAGGCCTGCTGGTTGAAAGACCACGACAAGCCATTTGCACTGGAAGCTGCCATGTCTAAACTCTATTGCTCCGAAGTGGCGCAGGAGGTAGCCAACGAAGCCGTTCAGATTCATGGTGGCTACGGACTGATGAAAGACTACGACATCGAACGCCTCTACCGCGACCAGCGCTTATTGCAAATAGGCGAAGGCACTTCTGAGATACAGCGGTTGGTGATTTCGAGGTATATCGGGTGCTAAGAAGGCTTAGACTATTAGACTGTTAGACTATTAGGCTGTGAGGCTGTGAGGGAGGAAAAACATGGAGACACAGCCCCAGAGGGGCGGCATGTTGGTAGAAAGTAAATATACCCCCACCTATCAAAAGCCCCAGCGGGGCGAAATTATTTTGAACGGATTAGGATTTTTAGCCGTAGTACGGTTTGAAACCGTGCTACGGATGGGGCGAATTCGTATAAATGATTGTAATTTAGTATTTTAGTTGAAATAATGTTTGCTTTGGGAGGCATAATCTGACCTCTGGCAGCCATTATCTGACCTTTGATAGGCATAATGCGACCATTGATAGGGATAATTTGACCATTGGCAAGCATAATCCAACCTCTGGCAGACAAAATGCAACCTCTGACTCGCATAATTTGACCACTGGTAGGCATAATGTGACCTCTGCTTCACATAATGTGACCTTTGGGAGGGATAATTTAA
>CAZNRQ010000597.1:0-2544 GCA_964574845.1 uncultured Bacteroidales bacterium | reverse complement strand
AGGACGGCACTGGTGTTGGAGCAGGAACTGGAGTGGGGATAGGAGTAGGTGTTGGAGTTATATTTCCAACATTAAAAGAAAGCGCACTATTTGTCCAAAATGGATTTGAAGACCAATCAGAACTAAATACACCAACTTTTACGTAATAATTACCTGTGTTTGTGGGAGTCCACGAAACAGAAGAATTAAATTGATTTGTTGAAGAAATATTAACCCCTGTAATATTCTTGCTAAATAATTTTACATTAGCGGAAGAAAATACCTGAACTTGTACAATAGCATTTGATATTCCACTACCTGTGGTAGAAAGATTCAAGCCTATATCCGTTGCCTTGTTTACAGCTGGAGCCAGTATGGACGTAGTCATTGTATAACCATTTGAAGAAACTTTGTTTGATACAGATGAGGACGGCACTGGTGTTGGAGCAGGAACTGGAGTGGGGATAGGAGTAGGTGTTGGCACAGGTGTAGGAGTTACTGAAGTTGCATTAGGATCAATTTCTCGCACACTCATTTTCTTATAAATAAGACCGTCTGTACCTACATCATCACTTCTCCAATATACTGTAATGTTTGGCTTTCCAGATTCGGAACCAGGACGACTGTTACTGTTTGTAAGTTTCAATGCAGGATCAATACCAGATTTACATGCAGTACCACCAACAGCGAAGTTTGAACCAGTGTCAGTGAATTCATTTACTTTTTTCCAGTCACCACCATTAAGGCCGTCTGTAAGGTCTAGATACTGCTCAACCTTCACGTTTCCGTTTGATAGATCGTATACAATGAATTTGTAACCAATCCAAGTGTTGTATGGCAAACCACCAGGCCACATTGTCTTGGTCCCAACTACAGAAGAGTTCGGATGACTTGTCTCCTTTTCAAAGTCGATATTTCCGTCATATCTCATACGAGAGTCAATACCTCGTGAATCACAGAGGTTTGCTGTTTCAGAACCTGTAACCCCATGGTTTGAACGAGCTACTCCTTCAATACCTCCCCAAGGAGTACTACTGTCAGATACTCGTTTTGCATACACAGTCATCTCCACATTACCCCAACTTTTTACAAGGGCTGGGTCATGAATATACATTCGTGGAGTTGAGCCAGTAATACTAAACAAACCCTTCCCATCTACTTTATATGATGCATCTCCATGATTCGCATCAAACCAAGGATCCTGAGGATCAACACCTGAGAACGAACGAGCTACCCCGTTTGCCCAAGTAGAAAACCATTCTTTTCCACCTGAAGAGGTTGGATATACTTCCTTTACCCCAAGTGTATCATTTGATGCAGCGCTTACATTTTTAACGTTAATAAAACTAATTACCAATAATGCGGCAGCTGCCGCTAGTGTCACTGTCTTTATATGTTTTTTAATCATCTTTGTATGCCCGTAGGTATACGAGTGAAACACTAACAAGAATTAAAGCTTACGCAACTACTTATCAAATGTTGAATTCATGAATCCAATTAAAGAATGCTAGCTAAAACGTTATTTGACAATCCTATTAACTAACGTCCTATTTAAAGCCCATCTTTAGGCCTTTTAAGGTTATAAGCTTCAAAAATAGCTCTATAGAAGGCTGTAAAAAATCTCAATCTATCATAATAAATGATAAAAAAATAATTCTGTCTGGAATAAACACCTCAAATTATTTGGATATTTTATCCAATATGAAGTCAATATGAAGAAAGAAAATACAATTTCACCCAAACTTCAACGATACAAAGGTAAAGTGAAGACACTTAATAATAATTCTTAGCAAACATGAAGAACAATCTGAAGCAGGAAAGTATTGCTGTTGTAGGTCTAGGATATGTAGGATTACCTCTTGCCCTTTTAGCCGACAAAAAAGGACATCATGTCATAGGTATCGACCAAGACGAAAAGAAAATAATGCTCATAAGCAACCATATAGCACCCTATATTGATGAAAAGATTAGCAGACAATTAAAAGAAAGCTTTTTGGAAGCTTCCACAGACTGGAGTCGAATCAAAGCAACTTCCACAGTAATTATTTGTGTCCCTACTCCAGTTGATGAGAACCACATGCCGAACTTAGATCCAGTAAAAAAAGCCTGCGAAAACGTAGCGAGATACATAAATAAAAATCACCTCATCATTTTGGAATCCACAGTTAATCCAGGAGTATGTGAAGGTGTTGTAATCCCTATTATCGAGGCAATATCTGGCATGAAAGCTGGAATAGATTTTTATGTTGCACACTGCCCAGAGCGCATCAACCCTGGAGATAAAAAATGGTCAGTAGAAAATATCCCTCGTGTCATTGGAAGCCTTGAACCTACAGGTCTTAAGAAAGCAACATTGTTTTATAAATCAATTATTTCCGGAACAATAAAACCAATGAAGTCACTCAAAGAAGCTGAATCGGTAAAAATAATTGAAAATTCTTTTAGAGACATAAACATTGCATTCGTAAACGAACTGGCTCAGTCTTTTTCACATTTAGGAATAGATGTAGTGAATGTCATTGAAGGTGCTTCCACAAAACCATTTGCCTTCATGCCTCACTACCC
>CAZNRQ010000596.1:0-2546 GCA_964574845.1 uncultured Bacteroidales bacterium | reverse complement strand
ACATTAAATGAATAATCTGCAAAACTAATACAATTTGAACAGGGAACAATAGGATTTTATCGAATTAACCAACACTTTTCTTAACAATGTCGCAGGTAGTGTTCTGCTGATTAATTCGTACTTTTGCTGAGATTAACCCATACCAATGAAATTGAAATTACTATTCACCCTTGTGCTCAGTTTACTGTTTTCTTTTACTTATGCTCAGAATCATTTTCAGAAATTGGTGGGGACGGGTTTTTCTGGGGAGGCTCGTTCGTTTTGCACTTCTACTGATGGTAATTATGTGGTGGCTTGTGCCGGAAGTCTTATCAAGGTGGATACCAGCGGCTATGTGGTTTGGGTGAAGAAATACCTAACACCGGCTATGTATAATCAAAGCAAGGTGATCAGGCAAATGAACGGGGGGTATCTGGTGATTTATGATATTAAGTTTGGTGGAGTAGGAGGAAATGATATCATGGTTTTCAATACGGATTCGGCAGGGCAGATTGAATGGATCAAGATCTATGGAAGTAATGGCTATGATGTGCCTTCTGATGTTTTGGAAATGAGCAATGGCGATTTCGTGATATGCGGTCAATCCAATGCTTTCACGGCGGGTGATAAAGATGTGCTGATGATGCGAATAAGTAAGTTTGGCGAGCAGGTATGGCAAAGAACTTATGGTACTTCGTCGGATGAAGATGCGGCCGAAAAACTAATTGCGACTGCTTCAGGAAATATTGTCGTGGCAGGAAGTATTTCAAATCAATTAAGCCTTGTGAAAACCAATAGCTTTGGCGAATTTATATGGAGTAAGGCTTACGGTTATGGTGCCCTGTATGATTTGATAGAAAATCCCGCCAACGGAGACCTGTTTGCCTGTGGTAAAATGGTGCCCGACATCTCAAAGTCGGGGCAGAATTTGTTTGTAATGAACACCGATTCGTCGGGCAATGTGAAATGGGCAAAAATCATTGGTAATAATGCCAACGAATGCGCTTACAGTTTATCTGCCAACAGCGATTACTCTCAGATATACCTGGCCGGACAGGAACTTGCAGATACATCATCCAAGGGGAATGCCATCGCAATGAGTATACAGGGCAGCGACGGTGCCATTAGCTGGAGTAAATCGTACGGGACAGCTATGAACGAGGTGTTTTATGATAATCTCCTCTTGAATGATAATACCCTTGTGAATGTAGGCTTCTCTGATTATTCTGATACCACTTATCATAATCTCTATATTGTCAAAACCACTGCCGACGGTGTTTCCGGCTGCAACGATGCCTCTTTTGTCCCTGCACACGATTCTTTACTTAGCCTAGTAGCCTATGATATGCCCCTAGTTTTGGATTCCGGCGAACTGACGGTGATAACCAAATGCTATCCGCCCAGTTGGATCGCTCACGGAGAACTTACTTTATGCTCTAATAGTGGTATCGAAGACGATGAAGAAAACCAAACCCCATATCTGTATCCTAATCCTGTCACGGGTGAGTCGCATATTGTTATTGTGGCTGGCACATACAAAAGCTATGAAGTATTTGATGTTGCCGGCCAATGCCTGAAAGCTTCTGTCATCGGCAATCAAACCAATAACATTGCTGTGAAAGCTTCGGAATATGCAGCAGGTATTTATCTGCTGAAGCTGTTTAGGGAGAATGGCTCCTCTGCCAGCATTAAATTTGTGGTTCAGTAAAAGATTAACGTAAGGAATCCAATTTATAGGCCGATAGAATATCGCGGTCTATCATTTTGCTTAGTTTTTCGGCGCCTTTGTAATTGAGGTGGTCGTTGTCGTTGAAATCGCCGAAGGTGAAGCTGCGGTCGCTGAAGTAATCAAAGAATTTGCAGTCGTATTCTTCGCAAAGCTCGTCAATGGCCAGATTGTTTTTGCGCAAGACCTCGGGCTTGGCGTATTTGTAATAAGTTTCGTACACGGGGGGGGTGAAGAAAGCCACATCAACCTTACGTTTATGGCATTCGATGATGAAGTTTTTCAGCAGGGCTATGTTTTCTTCAAATCGTTTCTCCTTGCGAATCTTGTCGTGAAATTCGACACGCTTTTTTCCCGAAAGGTCACTTATCTGGGGATTGTTTGGTATGGTGTCTATCTTGATCCATCCGTTGGGACTCATATCTTTGGCCAGATCTTCGCGAAAGCCTTCCACAGTGTATTGCAGTGCATTCTGCGTTCCGTAGAGCATGATCAGACTGTAGTTCTTGGCATTCATCATCTTCAGTCCGGGGTATTTGATGTCCCAAAAGTAATAGTAGAAGCTATCGCGCCAGTCTTCGGGGAGGTCTTCCAACTGGTTCCACAGGCAGAAATAGGAGATAGTGATCACAACGCATTTCAGATGCTTCATGCGGTCGATATATTTGAGGGCAAGTTGGGTGTCGTAATAGAGGGACTGACTGTTGTTGGCCACATTGAATCCCTTCAGAGAGAAATAAGCGGGGTTGACACCATGCAAAGTTTGCGAAGAGCCTGTCACCAGCAACTCGAGGCTGTCGAGTTGACGTTCCAAAGCAGCACGTTTCTTATTATAACCATT
>CAZNRQ010000595.1:0-2553 GCA_964574845.1 uncultured Bacteroidales bacterium | reverse complement strand
AAGTATAACTACGCTGTGATTCCTTAATTACCATTTTCTCTGGGTTAACCACGATACGTATGCTAGTGGTGTTGCGGTCCGAAAACAATTGCTTCATTTCGTCCAGATTATAATACATTTTATCTATTTCGTTCATTACTTGGGTAGATGGCATCGGAATGCCAAGAAGCGGTTCTACAATTGGTCCTATATACTTAATGGCCTTTTTCTTAATTGGAAATAGCTTTTCCATCCACCATCGAAACATCTCTGGAAAACTAAGTAAAGCTAGAGTTTCACCGGTTGGCGCACAATCAATGACAATTAAATCGAATTTATCTTCCTTGTAATATTTCAGAATACGCAGTAGGCTTAGCAGTTCTTCCATACCAGGGAAAACGGTCAGCTCCTGGGTAGTGATATCCTTGACTGTCTTTGAGGTAAATAACTCTGTCAAGTATTGCTGTACCTTACCCCACCCTTCTTCAATCTCATGTATTGAGTCAATTTCTTGTGCCCACAGATTGTCCGCGATTTCAACCGGTTCAAAGGTCAACTTTATATCTAATGAGTCTCCGAGGCTGTGAGCAGGGTCTGTGCTTACAACTAATGTTTTCAATCCGAGCTGGGCACATTTTACTGCTGTTGCTGCGGCAATACTGGTTTTGCCGACGCCCCCTTTTCCTGTGTAAAGTATGATTCTCATATCTAATCCTCCTATATGTTTTTATTTCATTGTGCGAATACTTCGTATTGCGAAATATATGCTAAATTTTTTTCCTATTCAATTATAATATTTCTAACGTCCGAATCATTTTTCATTTCGCCATTAGTAGATTTTCTATGTGTTTGGAGAGTTTTAAAAATCTTGAGAATAATCTGCACCAAAAACCTCTGTTCTTCATCTGTTAAATCTTCCAATACCATGGAGGTGTACTGAGATATCAACTCCTTTAATTCTGTTGAAAGACTAATTCCCTTATCTGTTAGCTTAAGAACAACAACCCTTCTGTCCTCTTCGGAACGTTCGCGTTTCAAATATTGATTCCGGACCAACCTATCTACAATACCCGTTGCAGTACTCATTGGAGCACCTATTGTTTCAGCCAATTCGGTCATTGTGATTTCTTCTCTTCGATCAAGTTGCAAAATTGTAAAAAGTTCAGATTTAGAAAACTTCATATCAAGATTAAGCCATTCTTCTGGGAAAAATAGCTTCTTAAAATTGTTAGTAATTAGTTCTAAAAAATCATTATTAGCAATCATTAATTCGGTCTCCGAATATTTTGTTATACGATATATTATAATTATATATACACCCAAGGGAGGATAATGTCAAGCCATGATAGTTCGATTATATTACTCGGCGGCTTCGAGGTGATGTCATAAACGATACGATTGACACCTTTGAGCTCGTTTACGATTCTGCTGAGCCTTTGATATCAACGTTTCTAAAAAACTGCTTTTGAACTGTCTTAGATTTTTGCAAACAACCGTGTTAGAAGTTGTTCGTATTTTTATGAAGTATATCATTACCGTTACAATTGAATCAATGCCCTTTTAGTATAACAATTATCAGAATATGGTTTTGGTTTGTCTAAGTATGAGTCAATTGCTCAATTTAACCTTAAGACCAAAAATCTATTCAGAAAATCGCAGAATTACCCTTTGACTGCTCTGTCAATTCACTTGAAGGCTATTCATTACATCTTGGAGGTTCTTTAAGTCCAAGTCCATCTTATCAGTGCTAGCCCAGCCGATTATCTCGTAAAAGTTGTTAGCATCCGCCACTACACTGATTAAATAAACTTCAGCTACTCGATTCCCTATATTCTTTGCATTCATCTGAACCGTTACTCCACTTAAGTTACCAATTGTAATATCTGAACCTTGTTTCCAACTAATATTATAAAGTATTTTTTCGAAATCCGAATGAGCTGCTGTTAAAAAATCATTGGCTGACAAATCAGCAGCATAATTCGATTTAGATTTTTTAAGAACGACCACGTAATAATCGATGCCCGAAAGTCCGATGTCACATCCATCCCATAATTTGTTGTCTGAACTCCATCCTTCTGGCGCAGAGATAGACATGCTGCCGTCGCTGCTTTTTACTGTAATGCTGGACGTTTCACTTGGCGAGGATGACACAGATGCAGGAGATGGATTTTTTACCGTGGATGATTGCCCCCCATTATTACTGCAACCAGAAAGAGTAAGCATAATAAACAAAAGTAGCATTACTACAAATGTTGTTTGAATTACTCTCTTTTCATTTCTCATATAATCATACCTCCTTTTTGAATATCAAAATTATTTATCAACAGAATAGTTCATTATTCATTATAATACCATTCTATGGTCGCATTGGCACTTTTTTATTTTTTCAATATAACGATTACCCTTTGTATAAAAAACTTCATCATTTTGTTTTTTCTCATAAAAAATACCGCGCTAGACTAGGCACTTTTGGTGTCAGAATCTAGCGCAGCTTATGAAGGTATCTTAGCCGGTCAAATTAAAAAACCTGTAATCTTTGAAATTACAGGTTTTTATGGTGCGCGCAGAGGGACT
>CAZNRQ010000594.1:0-2555 GCA_964574845.1 uncultured Bacteroidales bacterium | reverse complement strand
GATAAACCATATTGCCATCCTTATTGGTCTGTAGGGCCTTGATCTTTTCTTTGTATTCGTCGAAAGTAAAATAATTGCCTTCGGTGTTCTTGAAGAGGCAGAATTTCTCGGCACGTTCGTAGAACTTATCGTCTGAAACCATTCCATAAGTGATGAAAATCTTCAGATCGTCCCATTTCTTCTCGAAATCTTCGCGGTTGGTTTTGAAGAGCTCTTCCAGTTTGTCGGCCACTTTTTTCGAAATGTGAGAAGAGATTTTCTTCACATTGGGATCGCTTTGCAGATAAGAACGGGAAACATTCAGAGGGATATCCGGCGAATCTATCACACCATGCAGCAGGGTAAGGAAATCGGGAACAATACCTTCCACAGAATCGGTAACGAACACCTGATTGCAATACAACTGTATCTTATCGCGCTGCACTTCGAAGTTTTGTTTCACCTTGGGGAAATACAAAATTCCCGTGAGGTTGAAAGGAAAATCCACGTTCAAATGAATGTTGAACATAGGATCGTCGAAATTCATGGGATAGAGTTCGTGATAGAATTCCTTATAATCTTCTTCCTTCAGATCGGCAGGTTTGCGTGTCCAGGCCGGGTTGGGATTGTTGATGATGCGGGGTTTCTCCACTTCCTCGCGTTTGTCGTTGCCGTCTTTATCTTTTTCGCCTTCCACGGTTTCCCAGGTCTTTTGCATACCAAACTGAATGGGAACGGGCAAGAACTTACAATATTTCTTTAATATCTCCAGAATTTTATATTCTTTGGCATAATCGTCGGAGTCGTCTGACAGATGCAGAATAATTTCGGTACCGCGGTCGTGATCTTTAAGCTCGGTCATGGTATAATCGGGGCTGCCATCGCACACCCATTTCACGGCTTTGGTGTCGCCTTCGGTTTTATAGGTTTTGGTGCGAATCTCCACTTTTTTCGAAACCATGAAGGAAGAATAGAATCCCAAGCCAAAATGTCCGATTAGGGTTTGCTGGTCAGTTTCAGTTTTGCCCATGTAGGTCTTCACAAACTCTTCGGCACTCGAAAAAGCGATCTGGTTGATGTATTGGTCTACTTCCTCTGCATTCATTCCTATGCCGCGATCGGTGATGGTCAGTGTCTTTTTCTTTTCGTCGAGTTTCACCTGAATGGTAAGGTCGCCCAATTCGCCATCAAACTTGCCCAATGACGAAAGCACCTTAAGCTTTTGTGTGGCATCAATAGCATTCGAAATTAACTCTCTGAGGAAAATGTCGTGATCAGAATACAGGAATTTTTTAATGATTGGAAAAATGTTCTCTGTTTGTACGTTGATCTTACCTTTTTGCATTTTATAAAATTTTATGATTCTGCCGCCACCCGACAAAGGCTGTGCCATTTGTTTTTTGCTGACAAAATGACAAAAAAGAAGTGCCTTGAGTGTCTAAAGTGCCTTAAGTGTCTAAAGTACTTATTTAAAATCGCCGGTTTAATTTAACGACTTTTGATACTTTTGTATTATGAAGTGTTTTACCATTGGGTTCGTATACCATATTATTATAGCAACTTGTTTTGTGTACGCGGGGCAGTTGGAGGCACAGACCCAAAGTGCCTTACAAAACGAGATAAGCCTGTTGAAAAATGATGCCGACCTGAAGCCTGCCAGTTGGAGTGTGTTTGCCATGGAAACTTCCACAGGGAATATATTAGCTGATTACAATTCTGATATCGTTCTGGAACCGGCTTCGGTATTGAAAATTGTGACCACCGGGGCCGCATTAGCCATATTGGGGCCTGATTATACCTTTACGACCAAGCTGGAGTATACCGGTACTGTGGATAAAGAAGGGACTCTCCAAGGAACTCTTTATATAACCGGCGGGGGTGATCCCACTCTGGGATCTGACAGATTTGGCAATAGATACTCCATGGATAGCCTTTTTGCAGAGTTCGCTGCTGCATTGAAAAAAAACAACATCAAACACATCCATGGAAAGATCATTGCCGATGCATCCGTCTTCACCGATAATCCCATGGCCTATAGCTGGGGATGGGAAGATGTTGGCAACTACTATGCATCCGGGGCCTGGGGAATCAATGTTCATGAGAACTTCTACCGAATTTATTTCGATGCCGGAAAAAAGACTGGAGACAAGGCCGAACTGATCAAATGGGAACCCGAAGCCGAAGGTATCCGTTTTACGAATGAAGTTATCACCGGAAAAGCTGGTTCGGGAGATAATGTGGTTATATTTGGAGCCCCTTATAATAATGAACGCCTGCTGCAGGGGACAGTTCCATTGGGCAAAATGGATTTCGATGTGGACGGTTCAATGCCCGACCCTCCACTATACCTTATCAATGCTTTTACAAAATACCTTATTAATATTGGTATCACTGCCGACTCTGCCTCCACCACCCTGCGGGCCATGCAGTGGCAGGGAAAATCGGATACCAACGCAAGAAAGATCCTTGCCACCTATAAATCGCCCCCACTTTCGGACATCATTGTGCCAACCCATGTAAAAAGCGTCAACCTTTTTGCCGAGGCTTTATTGAAAGCCGTGGGTCGTTTACAAAAG
>CAZNRQ010000593.1:0-2557 GCA_964574845.1 uncultured Bacteroidales bacterium | reverse complement strand
TAAGCCGGATCGAGGAAGGAATGACGCGGGAAAATATACGGACTGTAATATCCGGGTTTTTGTTTGGTTTCATCATTTTGTACTACGGCAAAGGCATTCATCTCGGTTCCTGTCGCAGCCAGGGTAAGTATAGCAATCAAAGGAACAGCCGCGGTAGGTTTTACTTTATATTCGAACAGGTCCCAGGCTTTGTTTTTAATGGGAATCGCAAGTGCTATGATCTTGGCCGAATCAATGACGCTTCCTCCGCCCAGGGCAACTATTAAATCAACATTGTTTTTGCGGCCCAATTCCGCAGCGGCATCCACATCACTGATCACGGGGTTGGATTTGATTCCTGAATATTCGAATACACTAGCTCCCGACAATTGCAGTTGTCGCATCACTTCATCGTATATTCCATTGGCTTTTACTGAGTTTTTTCCGCAGACCAGCAATACCCTTTTGCCGAAATTTTTCATCACTTCAGGCAGGCCGGCAATAACGTTTCGCCCAAAATGCAGAGAAGTAGGATTGCTGATAATAAAGTTTTCCATGATTGAGTCTTTTAAAGAAGCAAATTTACGGAGAAAAAGGGAGGAATTGCTGGAGTATGATTTATATTAGTTCCCGGGCGAACTACAATTATTTTTTTCTTTTCAATACCGGTACGAACAAAAAAAACCGGCACCATCCTGGAAGATGGTGCCGGTCATTTATCCTTAAGACAGTGATTAATATATCACGAGGTCGACAGGCATACGAGTCTGAATTCCTTGTTGTGATTTGATTTTTTGCAGGTATTCATAGTAGGTGTAGTTTTCACCCAGCATTTCTTTTACCAAAGATGTTTTGTCTTCGCCGGATAATTGTTCAATTATCTGGGTAAAGGGATCCTTCATTTTGGGATAGGTTACAATTTTGTATTCTGAAAGCCCCGAAAGTTTTGCAGCCTCTTCAATGGCTTTTTGCAAACCACCGATCTCATCAACCAATCCAATACGCTTGGCATCAGTCCCTGTCCAAACCCGACCTTGCCCAATGGAGTCCACCTGTGCGGTGGTCATTTTTCTGCCATCGGCCACATGGCCAATAAATATCTGGTAAATGTTTTCTATTTGGTTGGTTAGTATCTTGGTTTCATAAGGCTGCATAGCCCTACTGGTAGTAATATAGTCGGAGTATTTATTGGTCTTGACCACATCTATGGTAATACCAAGTTTGTCTTTAAATAATTTCTCCAAATTAGGAATTACGCCAAACACTCCAATCGAACCTGTAAGGGTATTGGGTTGAGCAAAGATCTTTTGTGCTCCGCAGGCAATATAATAACCGCCTGAAGCAGCAACATCGCCCATGGAAACTACCACGGGTTTTACTTTTTGTGCCAAAACTACTTCACGCCATATCACTTCTGAAGCCAGGGCGCTTCCACCAGGGGAGTTAATTCTTAAAACGATTGCACGAACCGAGCTGTCGCCGCGGGCATCGCGTATGGCTTTGGAGATACGTTCGGAACCAATGGTTTTGTCGTCGCCTTCGCCTCCTTCAATCTGTCCAATAGCATAAACAATGGCTATTTTCTTTTTGCCCAATACGATTTTGTTTTTTCCTTCTTTGCTTTTCAGATATTTGGAAGGAGAAACAAAGCTGATCTCTTTATCCGAATCAAGACCTATTTTGGTTTTGATAGCATCAAACACTTCGTCACGATATACCAGTTTGTCGACCAGTTTGTATTTTATGGCATCGCTGGCCAGTTGTATTTTCAGGCTGTCAGCAATCTGCGTAAGTTGTTCTTTGCTTACTTTTCGTTCAGTAGAAACACCATCCAGTATTTGATTCCAGATACCATCCAGCAGTTTCTGATATTGTTCGCGATTGGCAGCACTTGCTTTGTCGAGAATGAATGGCTCAATAGCACTTTTGAACTTTCCGTGACGAATAATCTGTACCTGCACATCCAGTTTTTCGAGAGTGCCTTTAAAGAACATCATTTCGGCGGCCAGCCCTTTAAAAGTTAAAGATCCCTGAGGATTCAAAAATATCTGATCCGAAACGGATGCCACGTAGTAGCCTCTTTGAGAATAATCTTCGCTGTATGAATAAATGAACTTGCCGGATTTTTTAAAATCCAGCAGGGCATTCCTGATCTCTTCTATAGTAGCTATTCCGGAAGGAATATCAGAAATATCAAGGAAGATACCCTTGATCTTATCGTCTTCGGCCGCACGTTTGATAACTTTCAGAATATTATCAAGTCCCTGTGCTTTTTTCGACTGCATGGAAGCAAAATCAAAATCGCCGAAAGGATTGTCAGAGGTACGGTCGGGAATGGGTTGATCGAGTTTCAGCGTCAGCACTGAATTGCTGTCGATAACCACAGTTGTTTTTTTGCTTAAGGAAGCCAGAGAAGCAATCATGGAAAAGAAAATGATTCCCATAACTATCCATAAAAGTAGGTAGCCGGTCATGGAGGCCAGCATGAATTTAAAGAATTGTTTCATTTTGATAAGGTTTTATTGGTTTGACTTATAATATCTTTTGTAAAATTAGTATTAAAAACACTGTATTAGAC
>CAZNRQ010000592.1:0-2559 GCA_964574845.1 uncultured Bacteroidales bacterium | reverse complement strand
GCCATAATGGAATCCTGTGATTCTTTTATGGTGCTGTATTCAGCAAAATCAAGGGTACGGATGATGGCTTCGAACACCCTGATGGCTCCCGAATGGTCGCAAATAAGGATTCGTTTGCCCAGGTTGCGGTTCAACAGGTCTACAAAGCTGAAAGCTATTCTCCAGTCGGCTTCAATCAGTGTCTCGCCTTCGGGATAATGATAAAAGCGATTCTTGAAAATTTTAGAAACCTTGGCTTTCACTTCAGGCGTAATCTCTTTACCGCCACTGTATATTTTGGTTGCTTCTTCAATAATCTCATTTTTATAGCGGAAGGTCAATGCTCCGTACTTCTGCGAATTCAATCCAAAGACGGCATTGAACGACATATTGGTATAACCGGCTTCCTGAAGGAAATAGCGGGCAGTTTGTTCGGTGTTCTCCGATTCGCTTCCGTAAACCATGATGGGAGCGTCTTTTGACCAAAGCCACATGGGATATCCGCTTTTGTCCAACACATCCACAGCCATTTTAAAGTCTTTACCCAGTTCTTTGGCAGTGGCAATACCTTCTTCTTTCAGGAAGTTGCTTTGCGAACCCGAAATGCGGCGGTTCTTATCCCAGGTGTCCCAATAACCCGAACCCACAAATTCGGGGTTATCTCCACCCGATTCGTGTATGGATTTCCCGTGGCGTATCATGATCAAATGGGTTTGGTTCATGGGCACATATGCCTGTGGGAACATGGGGATGGCTTTTTCGTTGGGTAGCCAAACGATGGATTCGTTCATGATGAGGCCGCTTCCGTCTTCCAGCATTCTTCCCGAAGTGCGTCTGCTGCCGTCGGGGTTGGTGGCCATATCGTCGGCCAGAATCAGCTTGGAGCGGTAACGTGTCATGGTCGAACCTATGGGGGGAATGTTCTGCGGACACAAGTTATCGCTGAATTTGCTGATGCTGAAAGTCTTCAACAGTAAACGGCGGAAGCTGTCGTTTTTGATCAGTCCGTTCCATGCCAGATAAAACAGCGTTTGATCGGCATTGGGTATGCGGTGTTTGATGAATTGGTACTTGCTTTTGATATAGTTCTGAGGCGACATATCCTTCTCAAGGGTATCGATAAAGAAATAAACATCTTTACTGATGACCTTCAGTTTGTAAACAAAATCGTTGGTAACATCCGCTTCGTTGAGTTTGATCTTATCGCCGTACACCAGCTTCAAAAAAGCTACATCTTGTTTCACACTCTCGAGGGTATGGCAATTATGAAATTCGGAATGTTCGCGGCGCGATATGCCGCTATATGGCTTTACTGTTGGCTTGTTTTCGGCTTTTTCCTGTTTGTCTTTTGCGTTTTCTTTCATAGTCCTGTTTAATTAAGAATGATTCTTCATAAAAAAAAGAGTGCAAATGTACAAAAAAACGGGCTCATATTGCATATATCAATGAGGGAAAAATGAAAACCCGGGAGCAAGCCATGTTTAAAATCACCCTTCCTGATAAAAATACTCAATCCATAATGTCGCACCTAAGGTACTTTCTTTTAAGGAGAGTAGTGATTACAAAATGAAATCGGTAGTCAGAAAATTAGACTTATTGTCCCGAATGATCTCCTTCACAATTTGCTTATTCATATCACTATCTTTAGCTGCAAACAAGGTCCTGATCGAAAAAACCCTTAAGGCATCCGATACCGATAAAGTTCCTTCCGCTGAATCTTTTCTTCCCGTGAACGGAAATATATCAGGCCCTCTTTGGCATTGCGAATTGATGTTCACCCGGCAAACCTGATTGATCAGCGTATCTACCAGTCGGGCTATCTGGTCCGAATCGCTACCGAAAATACTGGCCTGTTGACCATAGTCAGAGTTGATGACATATTCCAGAGGCTCATTGATATCCTTATAGCTCACTACAGGTATCACAGGACCAAACTGTTCTTCGTGATATATCCTCATGTTTTGGTTTACATTGAATAGTATGGCCGGAATGAAACAGCTGCGGTTGTAGCTGCCGCCTCCCGGGTTTATCACACTGGCGCCAAACATAACAGCGTCCTCTATCAGCTCCGTAAGGTATTCTGATTTGCCCGGCTCAGGCAAGGGTGTGATGTTGACATTGGGGTCCCAGGGCATTCCCATCTGAAGCTTGTCGACGGCTGCCGACAACTTCTCTAAAAAGGCTTGAACTATATCTTCATGAACAAACATTATTTTCAAAGCCGTGCACCTTTGACCGTTGAACGACAGTGCGCCCATGACACATTCTTTGACCGTGGCATCCAGATCGGCATCGTGCAAAATTATGGCAGGGTTTTTGGCTTCCAGCCCCAGCACACATTTCAGTCTGTGAGGCTTGGGATGTTGTTTCTTCAAAATATCAGCCACTCGGCTCGAGCCAATGAAGGCAAGCACATTCACCCTGCCCGATTCCATGAGGGGAGTGATGACTTTTTGGCCATCGCCATACACCGTATTGACCACACCTTTCGGGAAAGCTTCTTTAAAAGCATTCAGAAGCGGATAATGCAGCAGCACTCCCAGCTTGGGCGGTTTAAAGATAATGGTATTGCCCATAATG
>CAZNRQ010000591.1:250-2564 GCA_964574845.1 uncultured Bacteroidales bacterium | reverse complement strand
TTGCCGGTCTTGGAAATATAGGACCAGAATATGCCAACACCCGGCATAATATTGGATTTATGGCACTCGACAAACTGGCTGAATCTGAAAAACTGTTTTTCGAATCAAAACGATACGCCTTTCAAACTGAGTTCCGCTTTAAGGGAAGAACTTTTATCCTTATCAAGCCTACAACGTATGTGAACCTAAGTGGAAAAGCAATTATTTACTGGCTGAAAAAAGAAAATATTCCAGACGAGAATCTCCTTGTCATTGCTGACGATATTGCACTGCCTCTTGGTACCCTTAGAATAAGAAAAAAAGGCGGAGCAGGAGGCCACAACGGATTGGTAAGCATAATTGAACACCTGGGAACAGATGAGTTTGCAAGGCTTCGTGTTGGTGCAGGAAATGAATTTCCAATAGGTTACCAGATCAGGTATGTATTGGGGCAGTGGACAGAGGAAGAAATGAAAGTGTTAATGCCCAAACTCGAAGTTTCGATCGAGATCATTAAAAGTTTCGGAACCATAGGCCTTGACAGGACTATGAATGCCTTTAATAATAAATAATCCTGATCGCTATTCTCGTCAGATCTCTATTATTTCATTGATTAATTTTTTTATCCTAATTTTGCCTTATTATTTTAAACTTTTCTGTCATGAAAAAAACATTAACATTAGCCATTCTCATTACATTCTGTATTAGCTTTGTACAGGCTCAGGACGACAGCAAACTAGGCGGAATTAAACTGGGTAAAAAGGATGCCCTGCAGTTGAATTTTTATACTGACCTATGGCAGAAAAATGATTCGATGCTTACAATTAGTCCTTATAGCCCTGGTTTTGATGTGTATGGAATGTATCACGTACCTTTTGGTAAAGGCAATGTAAGTTTTGGATTTGGACTTGGTGTCAGCTCTCACAATTTGCGCAGCGATGCTATTCCTGTGAATGAAGTTAAATGGAACGCCGACAGTGCCCAGAATGTATTAACAGGAAATACTGCCTTTTCACTAATTCCTGACTATGTAAACAATAAAGAGATAAAATACGATAACAATAAACTCACACTGACCTATATAGATATTCCCTTAGAACTACGTTTTAAGAAAGAAACCAAGAAGGGAAAAACGATCAAATTTGCTGTTGGAGGAAAAGCCGGATATCTGTTAAGCAGTCACACTAAATACAGAGGGACCAAATTTGAAGGCAGTGTAAGCGACCCAGACCTTGGTACTGCTGATGTGAAATACAAGACCTACAAAATTAAAAATCTTGAAGTACTTCGTTACGGAGTTACTGCCAGGATAGGTTTAGGGATGTACAATATCTTTGGGTATTATTCTCTTTCGAAATTGTTTAAGAAAGACAAAGGCCTTGATATGTATCCAATCTCTGTTGGAATCTGCCTGACTCCTTTTTAATAAGAAAAGAGAAACTAGATAGTAGAAGTTAGAGCTTCTGCTATTAAAAGAAATAAACAGGAATAAGGTAAATTCCTGTCATAACAACGGCTCCAAGAGCAAATCCCAGGTAAATTTCCGAAGGCTTGTGTGCTTCAAGTCGAAGTCTTGCATAACCAATAATTCCGGCAAGGACAGTAATCGCCATTAAATGTAACTGAAGGTCAAGAGAAAGCAGCACCGATACGCCCAATATCATTCCAAAAACTCCGCCAATACCGGCCATGTGTGTACTTATTTTCCATTGCAGCGTAATAAGCACTACCACCACAAGTATTACCGAAGCGCCTAAAATATAATTTGTGTAAATGCTATGAAGTTGCATCTGGTAAAACATATTGCAAGCAAGAAAGTAAAAAATGGCAGTTATCATATAAGGAAGAACTCTTTCCTGCCGGCTTTCCATACTGTAATTTTTTACAAAACCTTGCCATTTCATCAGGAAGATCATCAACAATGGAAATACAATGGTGGTAATGGATACAAATGCAATCAGCATTAGCTGGGCTTTACGGAAGAAATCGAAATTAGCAGATGACCTTAAATTGAATAACAACAGAAGGCTGTATAATGGAAGAAAAATGGGGTGGAATAAATATGATATTGCTTTTGCAAACTTGTTTTCCATAACTTGCTTTTCAACTTCTCATATTTCTTTCCTCAGCCTGGCAACAGTAATGTTCAGCTGCTCGCGGTACTTTGCAATTGTGCGACGGGCAATATTGTATCCTTTATCGTTCAGTATCTTTTTAAGTTCATCATCGGTTAATGGCTTTTTCTTGTTTTCAGAACCAATACAATCCATCAGAATCTTCTTCACTTCGCGGGTAGAAACCTCTTCTCCACTGTCGGTTGATATGGATTCAGAGA
>CAZNRQ010000591.1:0-240 GCA_964574845.1 uncultured Bacteroidales bacterium | reverse complement strand
ATATTTGCTGTTCGCAACCCTTGAAATAGTGCTGATATCAAGATTTACTTTCTCAGCAATATCTTTTAGTATCATTGGTTTTAAAAGGGTTTCATCGCCTTCAATAAAATATTCTTTCTGGTACTCAATGATGGCAAACATGGTTTGCAACAGTGTGTCCTGCCTTTGTTTGATGGCGTCGATAAACCATTTTGCTGAATCAATCTTTTGCTTCACAAAGCTTAAAGCATCTTTCTGTCC
>CAZNRQ010000590.1:0-2566 GCA_964574845.1 uncultured Bacteroidales bacterium | reverse complement strand
GATAAATACACGACAAAGATAGAAAAAAAAATGACAAATAGGTCATTTGACCTAAAATATTTTTTATTGTTCCTGTAAATTTCTTTTATTTTCATCACCAAATAGGAAGAATCAGTTGGGCATAAATTGGATGGAATCAAATCAAGCATTCTTAAAGTGTCTTGTAATTGCATGATAATTAGTGATAATAGTTTTACAATAGTATGGTACAAAATTAGAGACTCGGGAGAAAGTATAGTTTAGTGTTTCTCTAATTTAGGTTAGGAAAACACTAAAAATTAGACAGGTAATTTGACCTATAAGGTCGGCCTTATAAAATTTTATCTGATGATTCTGATTTTTATTGAGACTGATGAAATAAAATTCTCTGAAAGAATTTATTGTTGTGTAGAATTGATGTTCAGAACCTTAATTAATAAACAGATAGACCTTCCCAAAATAGTTGTGAAGTAGATAAAGGAAAGGCTATCAGTAATTGTCGGAAATTTGTTCGCGAGCAACTAGAACTTAAATTGGTTAAAAAACAAACTCCCGATACCATATCTGACTTCGGGAGCTTTTCAAAAAGAGAGAGAATTCTCTACTTTTTCAAAGGGATTAGTTTTTTCTTTGAACCAGGATAATATGCACTGACAAAAGCTTGCCGAATTATTATCGATTAGCACTATATCCGCATAGGGGGCTTAAAAATCTTAATCATTTCCATCAGCGGTTCAGACAATTTTACACTGCATACTCTTCCTACCCCAAAAAAACATCATTTTCAGGTAAAAAAAATGATAGCTGTAAATCAGCGCCTTAAAAAATAATTGCTGTTTCTAGGCAATTATTTTCGTACGGTTTTCTGAGGGCCTTATGGCTCTAGCAAATATGCCTGACCGGAAGAACTGAATGGCATCTACACCCAAAGCCCTCATGATGCAATCGAGGCATTGGGCGCCAATGTTTTTTTTGCCCAGTTCATAGTCCGAAATAGCAGTTTTGGCTATACCGCAAGCTTCGCCCAGCTCTTGCTGCGTCCATTTTTTCTTATTGCGCAGGAACAATATCCTTTCGCCAATTTGTTTTTGAAATTCCTTTGATCTTTGCTTTTTCATAAATAGTGATTTAAAGTGGTATAAATATACCTATAAGTGTATTTGAAAATAGTAGTTTAGTTGAAAATATAGTCTAACTTAGCTTTGGCAAAATAGAAACGGTGATGTCTGGATTTGGGTGGTTTAAGTGTTTTGTCTGATAGCGTTCTTTTCACGTATGATTCCAACCTAGGTTGCGAATAAACATTTGGATGTTAGAATCGGCGACTCTTATGCGGACATTAGCGGAGTATTTCGGAGCAACAGGGGGTAGGAGGGCATAGAGACGGGTTCTCGTTAAGGTAAGAATGGGTATGTTGGTTTACCAGCAGATGCCCTTCGCATAACGAATGGCTTCCTTCGCACAACGATTGACACCCACCGCGTAATGATGGGCTCTCTTCGCGCAACGACGGACACCCTTCGCATAACGACGGACACCCTTCGCGTAACGACGGACTCCCTCCGCGTAACGACGGACTCCCTCCGCGTAACGACGGACTCCCTTCGCGCTACGAAGGGCTTCCTTCGCGTAATGTCGGACTCCCTTCGCATAACGACGGACGCCCTTCGCGTAATGAAGGACTCCCTTCGCACAACGACGGACGCCCTTCGCATTACGAAGGGCTACCACCGCAAACCAGTTGAAACAGATAAATATAGCAGTATATACGTTTAACAAATTAAAATTCAGTATTATGGAGAATTCAAACAAAGATTACATTCCCAGAAGTAATGCAAAATTTAACCCCTGGCAGATCAATTTCACTGCTAAAGTGGACTTATTCAAAAGTGGATGGAATTGGCCTCCAAGCGTGGTAAATGAGTGGAAAGCACTTACCGATCCGGCTGATTCCAAAAAACAAACTTACGACAAGGCCTGGGCCAAGGTGAGCACGGGTGTGTTCGACAGTGCCGACGAGCAACGCCTGAAAGATGCCCGCAAATCGTACGAAAGCGGCGATAAGCAGAATCCTGACGATATCAGCATTCGTATATTTATAAATCGCAACATCAGGTTCAATCCTCTGGTCACCAACGATCAGAAGATAGATATGAAACTCATCGTACCTGATGAAGTTAAGACTCCCTCACCCGGCCCTGAGCAGAACATCGACAGTTTGATATTGGTGGGTAGTGTGAAAAGTATTTCAAAACTTTCGCATACCAGTGCAGTCAACCGCCCGGGGGCAAAGAGCAAAGCCAAAGGGGAGGGTGTGGATGAGATTGAAGTATTTATAGCTTTTACGGATGCCGATGCAGCCGAGGCTCCCGCTATGAAAGATTTTCAATATGACGGCGAAGTGAAGCGCGGACTTTATAAACGCATTTTCGATGTTTTACAGGAAGGCAAACGTGCCTGGTACTATGCCCGTCTGCGTTTCAAAGGCAAAAAGATCACCTTCGGCCCGCCCAGCGATTTCTGGGATTCTATTATTCCTTAGCAAATCAGTCGGCAAAATGCTGACTGAGCATGGAACAAAAAAAAA
>CAZNRQ010000589.1:0-2577 GCA_964574845.1 uncultured Bacteroidales bacterium | reverse complement strand
GGACAACAATCATTGTTCGCAACCCGAATGACACAAGATCAAGTTGACCGGGTACTCCCCTTATTTAAAGACGCTCATTTTTATGCAATGGAGGTATGGGGTGGTGCCGTTCCAGACTCAATTATGAGATATCTTGCCGAAAACCCCTGGGAACGTCTGGAAAAGATAAAGGCAGTCATTGGTGACGTTTCAAAACTTACGGCCCTTTCTAGAGGAAGAAATTTATTTGGCTATAATCCGTACCCAGAAGAGGTTATTGAGGGATTTAACCGTTTTGCTATTCAATCCGGAATTAGCATCATGAGAATATTTGACGCTTTGAATGATGTGGAAAATGTAAAATCCAGTATTAAATACGTAAAACAAAACGGAGGCATTGCCGATGCAACCGTTTGTTATACCGTGGATCCTCATTTCTCTGCCAAAGACAGGATCAAGGCTTTGTTTCATGCCAAACTTCTGCCCAACAACATTTTTACTGATGAATATTTCGTAACCAAGGCGGTTGAAATGGAGGCTTTGGGTGCAGATATGATCACAGTGAAAGATATGGCCGGATTGATCCCGCCCGAAAGATCAGGGAGAATCATCCGTTTGCTGAAACAAAACCTTAAAATTCCGGTTGATTTTCACACTCATTGTACCCCAGGCTATGGATTGGGGTCTGCTTTAATGGCCGTGATCAACGGAGTGGATATTTTGGATACCGCTATAATGAATTTTGCCGGTGGTCCGGCCGCACCTTCTTTTGAATTGATATGGCTTTTCTGCCAGAAGCTGAATATAGAAATTGATGTGAACATTGATGCCGTAGTTCAGATAAACAAAATATTGAGAGATATTCGTGTGGAACTTGCCGAAGTAGACAGCTATAAGATGTTCCCCCGTGAATTTGATATCACGAAAGATAAGTTGCCCAAAGATATTGATGATCTGTTCGAGCTGGCAATTGCTTACGCGAAAAGCGGAAAAGAAGAAGAGTTAATTAACACCTGCCAGCGTATTGAACATTATTTCAGATTTCCTGAACCTGACGAAAATGTTAAGTTTGCCGAAGTTCCGGGAGGGATGTATACCAATATGCTTGCCCAATTAAAAGGACTTAAACTCGAGAAATTATTGCCCCGTGTTTTGGAGATTATCCCTACGGTTCGTTTGGCTGCCGGTTGTCCGCCTTTGGTGACTCCTACCAGCCAGATTGTTGGTGTGCAGGCAGTGAATTGTGTAATTGATGAAAATAAGGACCAGCCTTTTTATACCACAAAATCAATTCAATTTGTAAATCTGGTGAAAGGGCTTTATGGACATACCCCCATACCTATAGATCCTGAATTCAGATACAAGATTTCCGGTGTGAAAGAAGAAACGGCTTACGATACCCGCAATTATAAAAAACAGGAGAACCCATCTTTTCCCGAATACGGTGATGTGAAACTGGCACAAAACGAAAAAGAAGAGTTATTGCTGGAGCTTTTCCCCACCGTAGCTACCGAATATCTGAAAAACCGTTTGGTCAACAATTACCTGAATGAGATACATCGCGTTGAGGAAGAAAAACGCCAAAAATATCTCAAGGAGAAAGAAGCTTACGACAATCTTTCTCCCGAAGAAAAACAAAAACGCCTGATGGAGGGATTATACAGTATCTGATACTGCTAATCCTTCTTCAAAACCCTACTCTTCTATAATTGTAATAGATTCTATTACGTCGCCCTGACGTATAGCATCAATTACCTCGAGGCCATCTTCCACCTTGCCAAAACAGGTGTGCTGACGGTCTAAATGAGAGGTGTTGCGGCGGCTATGACAAATAAAGAATTGTGATCCGCCTGTATCGCGTCCGGCATGTGCCATGGACAATACTCCGCGGTCGTGATATTGGTTTTCGCCATCGAGTTCGCATTTGATCTTATAGCCCGGGCCACCTACTCCGGTTCCCTGAGGACATCCGCCCTGTATGACAAAATCAGGTATCACGCGGTGGAAGGTGAGTCCATTATAAAAACCTTTTTTCGAAAGGTCAACAAAATTCTTAACGGTTCCCGGAGCGTCTTTTTCATAAAAACCTACGGTCATGGTTCCTTTTACTGTTTTAATCAGTGCTTTCATTTTCTATTCTTTTAATTATTAATTATTCTCTTTCAAAATTCGTAATCTTTCATTTTTCCTTTTTCCATGATCAACTCATCATCAAAATAAACATCAGGCTGATTGACCAGTCCGTCGAGATGGCTGTTGACAGATATTTTTCCACCCATACTTATGTTATTGCCAAAGGCGATATGTATGGTGCCGAAGACTTTTTCATCCTCCAGTATCATCCCGGTTAGCTGTGCTTTATAGTTTGTTCCAATGCCAAATTCGGCCACAGCACGGGAATCTCTTCCTGATTTTTCGAGCAGGGCTACCAGTCGTTCTGCCTCTTCGCCTCCGGTAATCTTTTCTGCGTATCCGTCTTTAATTTCAATAGTTATCGGAGTTTTAATCATTCCGATGCCGGCCATGGAACCGTCAATTACCAAAATGCCATTGCTTTTATCTTCCCAGGGAGCCATATACACTTCGCCTGAAGGAAGG
>CAZNRQ010000588.1:0-2579 GCA_964574845.1 uncultured Bacteroidales bacterium | reverse complement strand
TGATTACTACCATTGTAAGATAATAACGTATCACTGCGCAACCACAACTGCAAGCCACTTATCGATAAGGGTGAAAATATTTTGAAGTTATAAACATTGGAAATCGTTTGATTTCCGCAAATACTTTTGGCGATTACCCTCCAAAAATACTTATTGCTATTACCTATTGTGAGTTGCAAAGAAGGTGTAGTAATATTGGGAATAATGGTAACGTTCTGATTAAAAGTTGAGTCAACAGAGTATTCAAAGATATAGGAAACGGCATTTACCGCTTCGTTCCATGCAAATTGAAGGGTATGACCTGATGTTATATAATTATTAATAGGTTCAAAAATGGTGAAATTAAGAGGGGGTGGTGCGGAACCAACCACGGTAACATTATGTGAAATGGTCGCTTCGCATCCCTTAATGGTTTGAATGGCTAGAGAAACATTATAAGTCCCTATTGTTGAAAAAATGTGGTGAGGATTTTGAGTTGATGATAAGGGGGAAGTATCACCAAAATCCCAAGACCAAGAAGTTATTGTATCGCCAACAGCCGGAAGACTTTCATCAAAAAATAAATTCGAATCACCTAAGCACACACTACCTGATGAAAACTCGGCTATGGGTGATTGTGTTATAATAATCGGTTTGCTATAACTATTACTACATCCTCCTGAACTCACCGTAAGGTTAACGCTATATGTATTCCCTGAAGTGTATACATGTGTCGGATTTTGTAGAATTGAACTTTGTCCATCGCCAAAATCCCAATACCATGCATTTCCTGCTGGCACAGAACTGTTGGTAAACTGAACTGCATGGCCAGAACAGACTGAAGTGTTACTGAAATTAACTGCTGGTGCAGTGCCAATTACCGTCACTTGAATTGTATCTTTACCAATACAACCATGCGTATTTGTTACACTAACGCTATAATTTCCCGTTGTGTCAATCTGTATGGCAGACGTTACTGCTCCTGTAGACCATACATAGGTAAGATTTAATGGCAAGGGAGTTGGAGCAATCAAGTGTATAAAATTCCCCGAACACAGATTGGTATCATTGCCCAGAGAGACTATATTCTGAAAATTATCTTCTGACACCGTTATAGTGTCTGATATTGATGAACACTGTCCGTCGCTTACCGATACCCAGTAACTACCCGAAGTATTTACGTTTATAGTTGGAGTGGTTGGGCCTGATGACCATTGATAGGAATAACTACCTAGTAACCCTGATGACAAGTTGACAACACTACCTGTACAAAATAGTGTGTCATGTAAATTTATTACCGGATAAATGACCTTAACCGTGTCGTAAGATACAATACCAAAAATGTCTGTGGCTCTTACCCAGTAATTACCTGCTTTGTTTACCGAAATGTTTTCGGTTGTTGCACCTGTCGACCATAAGAATGATGTAAAACGACTGCCTGCATAAAGGGTAGTATCGCAAAAGCCATGAGCGATATTAATATCCGGACCCAAATTGACTGGTGGGGCATATTTGTTCGAAAGATAGTTCTCAACTGACTTACGATCGGCAATATTGAGCGCAGTATTGAAGACTATTATCTCAGCAATATCTCCTTTCAGGTAATCTAAACCCTGAGAATAACCAATGTTATAATTGGCGTTGGTAAAGGAACCGTTTAACGTAGCATCTGTCGAATTGCTCTGGGCCAGACCATTAATAAACAAATCTGTCCTGAATCCATAATTTTTTATCCCATTTAGTATTTTAAAGGTAAAACCCGAATTAGGCAGACTTCCTGTCGGACTCGTCAATAGAACAGCACTATTATGAAGATTTATACTCTCATAACCCGCCAATAACCTACGACCAAAACTAAAACCATTATAATAGGCATTGATATCGAACATTCCTGCCAGGTTGCCACTTTGAGCATCCCCCTTCAAAACAACAAATACACTGATGGATGAATTTTGTAAATTACTTATCGTAGTGCCGTTCAACAAATCATTTACACCATCAAACCTTATTGCACCATAATGATTAATACTCGAAATGTTTGCAACATACAACGGCTGATAAGCTCCAACACTCTGTATCGCATTATTACCATTGCCACTACAATCACTCCATTGTGATACCTGATTACTACCATTGTAAGATAATAACGTATCACTGCGCAACCACAACTGCAAGCTAGGTAAATGATTGGGTTTAAATTGTCCAAATGTAGAAACAACAGGAAAAAGGATAAAAAATAACCACAATCGAAAAACCAAATTATCGTAGAGTTTGAATTTCATGGGCAAAGGAGAAAAGTCATAACAAATATATGACTTTTTTGGTTACAATTTTAAAAAAAATTAAAAAGAAAATCAACATCATTATTCAGGATATTACAGAAAATCGTTAATTTTACTATCTAATAACCACTATGATACTTTTGACTTAGTAATGACAGAAATTTATGGCCATCCAACTAATATCCGGAAATATTGAACTACGGCCATTAGAGTATGCTGATGCCCCACGTCTGGCAGAACTCGCCAATAATAAATTCATCAGTCAAAATCTCCGCGACGGATTTCCCCATCCTTACACTTTAGACGATGCTGTAAACT
>CAZNRQ010000587.1:1664-2580 GCA_964574845.1 uncultured Bacteroidales bacterium | reverse complement strand
GCTTCCGTGAACGAAGGCTCTGTGTGACTTGCATGAATTATCCCAGACTACAACAATAATAAAAAAAGCCCATCCTCACAGACGGGCTTTCCCTCAAAAAATCATGGATAAAAAAAACGTCAACCTTAGGCGCTTCCTTAGGTCGCCGACCGACCGACGGTATACAAATTATGGCAAAGTAAAATTACGAAAAAAAATCTTTTGTATTATCAGCTATCATAATATTTTTTTTCTTCCGGCTCTCCCAAAGGGACGCCTATGGCGCGGTCGTCCGTCTTCTGACCTCTTCTACAACCCCAAACACCCTCTTATAATAGGAGCCGGCCGCAGTAAACCGGGAGCCTAAGCCGAACCTGGACCGAAGAGGGGAAAGATGTCAACTAAGCTAAGGTCGCTTACAAATAGAACCTTTCATTGCTTTAGTACATTCTGTTGAACAATAACTCTCCATAAGATTATTGGCGGCAAAAGGTTTATTACAATGCAAGCAATTTCTTATTAATTTCTCGCCCAAAGGAATTTTCTTTTGGTATAATTTACGACAGATATAATCGCAAAAATCTACCCTTCTGATTGAATTTTCTAAAACTTTATTGCAATAAAGACAATGTTTTGTATCAGGCCTTTTTTCAGAAGTTATAATTAAATCTCTGTGAAGGTTTTTTTTATTTTCTTTAAATTCCTGTTCACAATTGTAGGAACAAAACCTTAGTAAATTCGAATCTTTTGGATAAGCATTGCCACAGTTTTTACAATATCGAACATTTTTCATAATAGTGGTATTTGATAAGTTCTTTTTTTAATATTAGCTGAAAAATACGCAGTAAAGTTAGGATTTTTTTAAAAAGGAATTTTTTTTTTAAGATTTTAAGACCGGAGTTGGAAGCAGGTAGGTTACGATAAATCGGGATAATTT
>CAZNRQ010000587.1:0-1654 GCA_964574845.1 uncultured Bacteroidales bacterium | reverse complement strand
GATTTTAGGAGTGAAGGCGGGAGACTTTGACTAATGAGGTCATCCGATGCAGCGGAGCTTAGCGTCATTAAGTGGTCATTTATTGTCATTGGTCATTCATTGTCATTCGGAGTGGCGGACCGTTCGAGCGGGGAACCTAAGGTGTTTTTCATTTTGTACAATAATGATTTAGTATCTTCGTTAAGATATATACTAACTATTCAGCCGGACTATGCAGATCGAAGTTCTGTTGGCAAAGTATTTTTCTGACTGGCAGACAGAAGATGTTGTTGTCGGGCTGAAGAAGTATGAGCTGTACGATATGTGGAGCGTTGCAGCTGAGACATTTTATAGTTGTGTGGAAGGAGACCGCGAGAGAAAAGCCTCGTTTTGCAGGTATATGGAGGATTGCCTTTTGCCTTTGCTGTTGCATACGGAAATACTTTGCGGAACAGGTGATTTCAACGTTGATATCCACAACCTGACCAAGGCAGCCGCTTTCCTGATGTATGATGCCTCGAAATTTGCACGCCTAACACGTTTACAATTTAAAACTCTGCTGGAAGAAAAAATTATTTATCGCTATTCGCTTCAATGTGAGAGCCTGATGCTGGGAGAGTTGATCAAATGCCTGATTGCAATCCGGGAGATAAAAAAAGAAGATGTTACACCTTCAAATCCGGCAATCACGCCTGATGTCCCAGGATTCAGCATGAACTGGACCCGGAGATCTGAGGATAAAGGTGATCAGTGTTCTTTTTTTGCAAATGACGTATATAAGCTGTTTAGCGGTTTCAGAACACCCAAAATGCTTGTGTCTCTCCTAGGAAATTTTTCGGATGACATCATGTTGACGGTTGCGCACGTTCACCTATTCCCCTTTCTGACGCTGATGGACCTGATGTATAAATGCGAACGTATCAGGTGTAAGCCGACCAAGGGCATTATATTGTTTATGAGCCGGCATATTCAAGCGCCGGCTGATGAAGAAGATTATAAGCCGGAGCTTTTCCGTTTGCAAAAATCGAGAGCTATGGCAAACGAAATTGATAGGGAGAATATCAAAAATATGATCAGTCCTGTCTTCTTCAAATATTGTAGTCGGGAAACGGATAAAAAAGTGTTTGAAAAATACTTTTTGAAAAAGGACTGAATTCAACCCTCTTGACACGAAAATGATACGATAGTGATACGATAGGCTTTAGGGATTTGCATCTACCCCCCATGCTGGTGTATTTTTGTTTTGTCGATTGCGACGATTGAATCATGAGAATCATAAAAAACATAGAAAACAATAATCACAGGCGGGCGAATCAGGACTTTTTTGTATCGGGCGGTTTGATTTTTCTTCTTTATGTTCAAGACGGTGATTGTCGTGTTTCGAACATCGATTGTCATGTTTCGGATTTCGATGCGGATGTTCGCTTCATCGATGCGCTTGTTTTGGATTTCGATGCGGATGTTCGCGGCATCGATGCGCATGTTTTGGATTTCGATACGGATGTTCGCGCCATCGATGCGGATGTTTTGAATTTCGATGCAAATGTTCGTGATGTCGATGCGGATGTTCGTGTCGTCGATGCACATGTTTACGCCTTCGATGCGTATGTTTCGATTTTCGAGACAGATGTTCGTGTTGTCGAGACAGATGTTTTTGGTTTTTTTAATGCAGAAC
>CAZNRQ010000586.1:0-2581 GCA_964574845.1 uncultured Bacteroidales bacterium | reverse complement strand
CATCAAACCCGAGGTAGTAAAAGTTGCATCGTTGGTGGCTGGCGGAGGTATTGGCGGAAGCGCATTGTTCCGTTATCTGGCCGAAGCCAAAATGAAACCCGTAATGATCAATTATGGCAGGGGTGCTTCCTGGAGGAACATTGCCGGAGGACGTCCCGCATTCAGTCTGCCCGAAATTGCCGATATCGCTCAGCACAACCTGGATATTTTTAAAGAACTGCAGCAAAAAAGAAACATAGATTTTCATCAAACGCGCTATATAACTTTCGCTCAGGATGAAGCTATGTACAAGACCTGCGAAGATTCCATGTCGTGGTCCGATGCCTATATGGTGGGTCCGAAACAGTTTACCGAGAAAATTTCTCCTTATCTGAATCCCCATCTCGACAAATACATAGGAGCGCTGGTCACACACAACTGCTGGCAGGCCACCCCGGGCAGGGTCATCGACCTGATTCGTCGTATTGGTATTGAGAACGGAGGTTCGGTGCTGGAAGATTGTCAACTCATCAACGTAGCCAAAGAGAACGGAGTGTATAAGGTGCTGGTTCGCAATCACGAGAAGAAGTATATTGAATACCAAACCGAGGTATTTGTGAATGCATTGGGCCCTGAAGGGGAAAAGTTTGTGAAGATGCTGGGCATACAAACCGGGCTGTATCCTGTGAAGCACCAGGCTTTCATTACCCGTCGCCTGCCCATGCTCGGCTTGAACAACCAACCCCTGGACATGCTGATTGACCGCAGGAAATACAAAGGATTTGTGGCCGTTTACGGTCAGCAGCTGGCGGAAACCGGACAGATCATCGGTTGTGCCTCGCCGGCTTACGATCCTCAGGAAGCCGACAAGAATCTTAAGATCAATTCGAAAGAATTCCTTGAAATAGCCACCGAGACCTTTGTCGACTGGGTGCCTCAGCTTTCTTCCGTGGGATTCCAGGCCATATGGGCCGGCTATTATATAGAGCCACGCATGATCATCGATACCGAACTGGGACTCTTCCTCGGACTGAGGGGACAGGGCTTCATGCTGGGTCAGTATCTGGCGAAGATCTATGTCGACCGTTTGTGCGGTAAAAAAGTACCTGACTATTTCGACAGATTGAAGCTGGACGGCGACGGACTTCCCGAAAAAGCATTTAAATAAAGAGACTTGCAAGGTCCCTTTATATTGTAAAATATTCATGTTACTTTGAAAAAAAGTTTTAACTTTGCAAACTTTTAAAAATTGTGCTTGTTGTGAACCCCTTAAAGGATTTTGTATTACAGTTTTCCGGTCTTGACGAAGGCATTCATTCATTTGAATTTCTCGTTGACGACAAATTCTTTGAGCAATTTGAGCTTTCTGAGATCAGCGAAGGCAAGGTGAAGGTGGGTTTACAGCTTGACAAACAAACCACAATGATGGTGTTGGACTTCGACATAAAAGGAAGCATAACCTGTGTTTGCGACAGATGTCTGGAGGAATATCCTGAGAATATTTCAGGACAGGAGCAGATCATTGTTAAGTTCAGTGACGATAAAAGTGAAGAGTCGGACGAGATAAAAGTAATCTCTCCTTCGGAGCACCAGATCGATCTGAGCCAGGATATTTTCGAGTTCATTACCCTGATGCTGCCTTTAAAGAAGCTGCATCCGCTTGATAAAAAAGGAAAAAGCACTTGTGATCCTGAGATCATTAAAATACTTGAGAACCTTAGTGTTCAAAATAATATTGACCCACGTTGGGACGAATTAAAAAAAATATCATTAAAAAATTAACGTCATGCCACATCCGAAAAGAAGATTTTCTACCACAAGAACAGCAAAAAGAAGAACCCATTACAAAGCAGAGCCTGTAACTTTTGCCGTTTGTTCAAATTGCGGTGCACCTGTTGTGTATCATACTGTTTGTGCTGAATGCGGTTTCTACAAAGGAAAACCTGCTATTGAAAAAGCTGAAGCAAAATCGTAAGCTTTCTTTCTGTTCAGTCTTTTTTATAGGTAAAATTTTTGCTTGATGTCGAAAATCAAAGCAGCAATTACAGGTGTCCAGGGATTTGTTCCGGATTATATATTAACCAACGAGGAACTTTCCGGGATGGTTGATACTACCGATGCATGGATCATGGAACGCATCGGTATCAAAGAAAGACACATCATACGCGAAGCGGGTCAGGGTGCTTCTTATGTCGGCGCTGCCGCTGTTAAGGGCCTTCTGGAAAAAACAAATACGCGTCCCGAAGAAATAGATCTGCTGATCTGCGCTACAGTTACTCCTGATCTGCAATTTCCCGCTACTGCCAATATCATTTCTGATAAAGTTGGCATTCGCAAAGCCTTTAGTTTCGATATGAATGCCGGATGTTCCGGTTTTCTATATGCCCTTACGACGGCTTCCAAGTTCATTGAATCGGGAACGCATAAAAAAGTGATAGTGGTAGGAGCCGACAAGATGTCATCCATAGTTGATTATACGGATCGCTCTACCTGTCCAATATTTGGCGACGGTGCCGGTGCCATCATGCTGGAACCAACTATTGAAGACGTGGGAATCATTGATTCTTTCCTGCAGTCCGACGGAGTGGGTGTGGTGCATTTG
>CAZNRQ010000585.1:0-2581 GCA_964574845.1 uncultured Bacteroidales bacterium | reverse complement strand
TGAGGGAAAATCGATTGAAAGTTATAACATGAAAAAAATTATTAAAAAGTAGTTGTTAGCAAAAAGAATATTTAATTAGGCTAACTTCTGAAAAAAAATTAATTTTGCACCTCCAAAAAAATAAACATGGCCAATAAAACAGATAAAACAGAAGAAAAAATCGCAGCAGTAGAGCATGCACTTGATAAAGGAGAACAATTTTTTGAAAAAAATAAGAATTTATTATTCTACATCCTTTTAGGGATAATCGTTATTATCGGTGGATTTTTTGCTTATCAAAAATTTATTCTCGGACCAAAACAAATAGAAGCACAGGCTCAGATGTTCTATGCAGAACAATATTTTGAGAAAGATTCATTGAAACTCGCCATGAATGGTGATGGCACCAATCCCGGGTTTATTCAGATAGTTGATGAATATGGCTCCACCAAATCAGGAAACCTCGCAAAATATTATTTGGGTATTTGCTACTTGAAGACAGGTGAATTTCAAAATGCAATAGACAATCTCGAAGATTTCAGTTCCGACGATATGATGATCGGACCTATGGCTATTGGTGCTACAGGCGATGCTTATCTGGAGCTTGGCAACAATGAAAAGGCTTTGGAAAAATATTTGAAAGCAGCCGAAAAGAAAAATAACGACTTCACGACTCCTATGTTTTTAATGAAAGCAGGCTGGACCTACGAGATTTTGGGACAATATGATAAAGCTGTCGGAGTATACGAAAAGATTCAGAAAGAGCATTTCAAAAGCTTCGAAGCCCGCGATATCGAAAAATACATTGCCCGGGCAAAAGGGTTAATGGGAAGCAAATAATTGCTTATGAGCAAAAAAAAGCAAAATCTATCTGAATTCAACGCTTTTTCACATTCTCTAACTTCCGCAACACGTTTTGGCATCATTGTTTCAGAATGGAATCCTGAAATAACTGATGCATTGTGTAATGGAGCTGTTGATACTCTTTTAGAGCAAGGATTTAAACAAACATCAATTCTTACACACAGGGTCCCAGGCAGTTTTGAACTTCCTTTAGGAGCTCAATATCTTCTGGAAAATGCTGAAGTGGATGCAGTCATTTGCCTTGGGTGTGTAATTCAAGGCGAAACCCGGCATTTCGAATTCATTTGTCAGGCAGTTAGCCAGCAAATATCCCGGCTGAATATTGATTATAACATTCCTGTTATCTTTGGCCTACTTACCACAGATAATTTCGAGCAGGCTAAAGCTCGTGCAGGTGGAAAACATGGCAACAAAGGTGTTGAAGCAGCCATAGCAGCTATTAAAATGTTGCAGCTTAGAGACAATATTTTCCCCAAAGAAAACTCTTAAAAAATCATTTTTCATGAAAGATGTACGCATTGTTTTCATGGGTACTCCTGAAATTGCAGTTGAATCACTTCAGCGCATCCTTCAGCACAACTATAACGTAGCAGCTGTAGTCACCTCTGTCGACAAACCTGCCGGAAGAGGATTGAAAGTTCATGAATCACCTGTAAAGCAATTTGCATTACAGCACACTTTGAGAGTACTTCAACCTGAAAATCTTTCGGAAAACAGTTTTATCGAAGAACTAAAACAAATTTCTCCCGATTTGATTATAGTTGTTGCTTTTCGTAAAATCCCGGACGAAGTATTATCGATTGCAAATCTAGGTTCCTTTAATCTACATGCTTCCCTACTTCCACAATATCGTGGCGCTGCTCCAATAAACTGGGCTATCATAAACGGTGAAACCCAGACAGGAATGACAACATTTTTGTTGAATAGCAAGATTGATGCAGGTGACATTCTGATGAAACGACAAATTGACATCCCTGCTTATTGGAATGCAAGCGATCTTCACGACCATATGAAGATTGTTGGCGCCGATATGGTTATTGAAACCATTCAAATGCTTATAGAGGGACGCTCAGAGCCGATCATTCAGGACAAGTTGACACCGTACCCCAGTTCGTTAAAAAAAGCTCCTAAGATCTTTCGTGAGCATTGCAGGATAGATTGGAATTTTCCAGCATATAATATACAAAATCTTATCCGGGGATTAAGCAATAGACCAGGGGCATTCACTGAAATAATCTCTCCAGAAGGAACTCCTTATACCTTGAAAATATTGGTATCAGAGTATTTCGCCGATAATAACGTTCATGAATGTGGAAAAATCGAAACTGACAATAAAAATTACTTAAGAATTCATTGCCTCGACGGATACGTTGATATAAAAGAGTTACAGCTCTCAGGAAAAAAACTAATGAGTGTTGAAGAGTTACTCAGAGGTTTCAAGTTCAATAACCTTTGGCAAGCAAGGTAAATCCATAAAAAAACGTCAAAAAGCCGCGTCAATCATCAGAAGTTATTAACAAACCCCCACTTTTATCAACAAAATCGGGCTTTTAAGAGCATTATACTTGCATTTTCTTAAAAAACCATTACCTTTGTAGAATTATTAAGTTAAAAAAAATTGTTTAACATTTAATTAAAATTTGAACCATGAACAAAGCTGAATTAATCGAAGCAATGGCTGGCGAAGCCAAAATTACCAAAGCAGATGCAAAAAAAGCATTAGACGCTTTCATCAAGG
>CAZNRQ010000584.1:0-2585 GCA_964574845.1 uncultured Bacteroidales bacterium | reverse complement strand
TATTTCAATAAAACTCAGAAATGAGTTGGACCACGGGGATATTTATGTTACCACACCTGAACTAAGTGCTACCGCAGATATAAATGGAGCAGCTACTGTAGCATCAGCTCTGGCAAATTCAATAAATACTGGTTCTGTTTCCAAGACTTTATATAGCGCCAACGCCTCTATAAATATTTTGACGGTGACAAGACTCCAGCCCGGCAACATAAAAGATCTGGATCCTAACCCTTTAAATATTAACCCTGGTGAATCAAATATTTCATGGTCAGGCGCTATATCAAATGCAGTTTGTGCAGATTTACCCTAACGCACATCTGCATTCGAGTAAATCTGCACGGAATCATAATATACGCTAACAGCCTAAGATATAATGAAGCATTTCAGTTATATCTTAGGTGTACTCTTCAAAAACCTAGTACGTCAAAAAAACAGCAATAACCATTACCGAAAAGCAAAAGATTTTAGTCAAAACAGTATTCACAACCAATGAATCCAGTGCTTATACGAAAAAATTAAAAGATAGAAATCCATGAATCTAACCTATAAGGGTTTTTGCTGAAAAGTAATCGCTTAAATTCTTTTACGATTCCATAGAATGATGTCGGCGCAGGATAAATGATTATTACCTTCTCGAGTATAACTGGAGTACAACTTGAGAAGGTAATAATCATCTATCCAGGGCTAACATCATTATATGAAATTGCAAAAGAATTTAAACAAACACTTTTCAGTAAAAATCCAACCATGTTAGATTCTTGGATTGCTAGTGCAAAAAAATTAAACATTCCAGAATTAAATAGTTTTATAACTGGCTTATCAAGAGATTTAGAGTCCGTAAAAATGTAGAATGTCAAGTAAATTTGACCCCTTTTTGAAAAAAATTTCACTAAGAATTGACCCCTTCAGCATCAAAAGACACATGAATCCAGCACTTGAAAATAGCCATTCCCAAATCGTCTAAATTTACAAATAAATTTGACCCCTATGAAAACCCTGAAACAGTTACATTCAAAAGATTACAACTATGTTTGCTCATCTTGAATAATTTTGCGTACTTGCTCCCATATATCCTGCTCGGTATATTCGTACCAATACCCGCTATCATGGTCAACGAATCCACCTTCTTTAAATCTATCAAGGATAAGCTTCTCTTTTTCAAAGGAAATATTCATAAAGCTTTTTTCTCTTAATTGCTTAATATAACGTTTTGTAACAATCATATACTTGAGTCCTTTCATTATATAAATTTGTAAAACATAAGATTTACATTTAAAATTGACCCCTTACAAATATTCAATTGTATATCCTTCTTGCTTAGCAGCATCAATCTTTAGAACTATTTTTTTGTTGCTGATTTCTAAGGACATAAACTTGCTCATTTCTAAGAACTTATCTTTAATCAAATTTGCTATAATTTTATCAGATGTACTGGTATCTTGAACTTTAGTTTTTTCACTTCTGCAAAGTTGTTCCATATTTAAAAATGGCACATCATCGTTTATATCAGATTTCAGCATATATCGGCTTTTTTGAGTATTATACTTATATTCAGATTCTCTTTTTAGCCTATTAACAATCGAGTCATACCTAACACCATATGTTTCTGCAACGTGTTCAACTGCAGCGTTCTTTCCGTAGGTATTAAAAATATCCACAAACTTTTTGAAATCAATCTTTCCTATCTTCTTTGTTTTCCCACTCATGTTTGTACCTCCTTACGTTTTCCTTTAATCCTGTAACTATCGTCAGCATCATCAACACCCATATGTACTAAATGACAGTGGTGTACAAGTCTATCTAGTATTGCTGTAGCGGCCAATTGGCTTGTGAAAATCTCATCCCATTCTCTTAGATTTAAATTTGTTGTAATAATTATTGATTTCTTTTCATATCTGCTACGAATAAGCTGAAAAAACATGCTTTCCTTTTCTCTATCCATCTTCAAATAGCCAAGTTCATCAATTATTATCAAATCAACCTTAGACATGTTGTTAAGCGTTCGCTTTAGTGTACCTTCTAAAGTCGATTTCGAGAGATTGTTAATTAATTCTAATGCATTAATAAAGAGAACCTTTTTTCCTGCCGCACAAGCTTTCATGCCTATACCTGTTGCTAAGTGGCTTTTGCCAACACCAGTTTTTCCAATAAAAATTATGTTCTCCTTTCGTTCCATAAACTGCAAAGTCGCTAATTCTTTTATCTTCTGCATGTTTTGGTATTTGTGGAAACCAAAATCATACTCTTCAAGTGTTGCAATTTTTTCAAAGTTAGCGGCTTTAATATTCCTTTGCGTGCGTCTTTTTGTTTTTCCATCCTCCTCAGATTTTAGTAGGCTAACAAGAAACTCCCTATATCCAAGTTTCTTTTCAATTGCAGTTTCAATTAATTGAGGATATCGTTCCCTCATATCAACAAGTTTAAATGCTTTCAATGTTGAATTTATGTACTCATCGTTTGTGTCAATGTTATGATTTACACTCAATTTTGACCCCCTCCTTCGTAATACGACAAGTCCCTAACAAGAGAATTCACTGCTTCTTTACCAATGTTAGAGGGGTCAACTTTCTCGGAAAGAGCAATAT
>CAZNRQ010000583.1:0-2585 GCA_964574845.1 uncultured Bacteroidales bacterium | reverse complement strand
ATGGATCGGCCACTTATGAAGTGTTGTTCAAAAACAAGACCGTGATCAGGCCTTCACGCCTGGGGTTTCTTATCGATAAGGAAGTCCCGGGACAGGTTTATTATGCTTTGGGCGATTCGGTGAAAGATATTGGCGGTGCCAAAACCACTGACGCTAGCTGGAACCCTCTGTATGGAGAAGTTTCTGAAATCACCGACCATTACAACCAGATTGCAATTCCACTGGTGCAGATGCACTCTCCTGTTTATGTTTGCTATCTTGTCCTCAGGGTTTATAACGACGGAATGGCATTCCGATATAACTTTCCCGAACAGGATAACCTGAAGCAATTTACCATAACTGATGAACTCACCGAATTCAATTTCGCCAAAGACTATACCGCCTGGTGGATGAAAGACGACGGGGGCATTTACGAGCAGATATTTCAGAGATCACCCCTAAGCAAGGTGAAAGACATTTTCACCCCTCTTACTTTGTCCGATGGCGATAGTTTGTTTATGGCCGTCCACGAAGCAGCTTTGATTGATTATGCCGCCATGTCACTGCTGCAGTCTGCCACCGATTCCTTAAGTCTGAAATGCGATTTGGCTCCCTGGCCCGACGGCACCAAGGTTAAAACTTCTGCTCCACGAAATACCCCATGGAGGTATATCCTGATCTCGGATAACCTTTCGGACATAGTCGAAAGCAAAATGATACTTAACCTGAATGACCCATGCAGATATGAGGATGTGAGTTGGATCAAACCTCAAAAGTTCACCGGTATCTTCTGGGGAATGCACACCCGAAAATGGACATGGAAGGAAGGGCCGCTGCACGGAGCCACCACCGCTCATGCCAAAAGTTATATTGATTTCACCGCGGCTCACCATATGGATGGCTTACTGATGGAAGGCTGGAACAAAGGCTGGGAAACCTGGGCCGTGGGAGATTCTTCGGTGCAGAATTTCACCCAAGCCTGTCCCGATCTGGATCTTGCCGAGGTGGTAGCTTATGCCAAAAAGAAAGGGGTGAGCATCATTGGCCATCACGAGACAGGAGGAAACATACCTTTGTACGAAAGCCAGATGACCGCCGCTTTTAAATACTATTCTCAACTTGGCATACATTCGGTGAAGACCGGTTATTCGGGGACCATGATACCCCGTGGCACAGACCGTCACGGACAGCAAATGGTGAATCATTATCAAAGTGTGGTGGACACCGCCGCCAAATATCACATCATGATCGACTCGCATGAGCCCATCATGCCCACCGGGTTGAGCCGCACTTATCCCAACTGGATGTCGTGGGAGGCGGTGAGAGGTATGGAATGGTGCAATTTCGAGCCCTTTCTGCCTTCGCATCTCACCACCCTGCCATACACCCGTGCACTGGCGGGACCCTTTGATTTTACTTTGGGAATAGTGAAGCTGAAATACGATACCCTGCGGCCCTGGCTCAGGGTAAATACAACCCTAGCCAATCAGCTCGCATTGTACGTAATATTCTACAGCCCCATGCAAATGGTGGCCGACCTTCCGGAAAACCTCGAAAAGAGTAAAGCCATTCCTTTTCTTGAAAACGTGCCCGTCACTTGGGACGAAAGCAGATTGCTGCAAGGGAAAATAGGAGAGTATACCGTCATGGCCCGACGAAAAGGTAAGGACTGGTTTGTGGGAGCTATCACCAATGAACAGAATCGTATACTCAGTATTCCGCTCAACTTCCTGCCTGCAGCTGGCCACTATGCAGCCGAAATCTATTCTGATTCATCGGCCACTGATTGGTATAATACACCGGAAGTTTTATCCGTTCAAAAATATTCTCTTGATGCCAATGATACCTTGCATGCCGCATTGGCCAAAGGCGGAGGAATGGCGATACGCATAACTCCCGCCCGGGACTATGACTGGCGCACGATTTCAAATTTTAATAAAGAGCAAAAGAGCAACATGAAAATCTTTGCCAACGGAACGGATTATGGCTTTAAAAATACAATCAAGCATTTGGGTGTGGGCAAAAAAGTGATCTATTCCAATCCCTATAGTTCCGATTATGCTGCAGGAGGCGACAGCGCACTTACGAATGGCATCCTAGGCACACAAAATTACCGGGACAGCAACTGGCAGGGAACATTTGGAAAGGATATAGTGGTTACAATAGATTTAGCTGAGGCCGTGGATATACATTCGGTGAGCGTTCATTTTCTGCAATACCTGAAAGACTGGATCTTTATCCCCAAAGAGGTAGGTATTTGGATTTCGGAAGATGGTAAGACATTTAAAAACATTTTTTCTGGGTTTTACGAAACCTTACCCAATGACGACCGACCATTAATCAAAGATTTTACCGTAACTTTTCCTGAAAAGAAAGTTCGTTTTATAACGATTGATGCAAAAAATGCCGGCCTTATCCCCCAATGGCATCACGCTGCCGGAAACCAAAGCTGGTTGTTTTGTGATGAAGTAGTTGTCCAATAAACGATAAGTTTTTTCAGCAAGGACCTTGGTTCTTCTATTTTTTATAAATATTAATTATTTAAAAAAACGCTGATAAAAATCATTTAATTCAAAAAAGTTATTATTTTTGTCCACACAAATCAC
>CAZNRQ010000582.1:0-2597 GCA_964574845.1 uncultured Bacteroidales bacterium | reverse complement strand
TTATTAAGATAATAAATTCTTTTAATTTTTGAATTTCTGAATTTTCAAAAATAAATAAATCTTTAAATTTATAATTATCCGAACTTATAGAACTATTACAATCTTTTTTTTAATTGGATTCCTAATTTTCGGAAATTATAAAACAACTATTGTTTATCTTTACAACGAAATCTAATGCCACGATAAAATAAAGATATCGTACGCGGCATAAAACTATAAAACCATGAAAAAGCTAAATTCCTATTTCAAGAACATTTTCCCGAAAGGAGATAAAATACCTGATCTGACCATCAACAAATTTTTTCAGGAACATGTGGTCGCTATTGATAACAGGAACACTTCGGGACAATACGACAGCATGTACAACGCTACAAAATCAGCGTCAAAAGACTTTTTAGATACCATCACCGATAAGGATATAAAATCGGCCAGATGCCAGTCGCATACCCGAAAAGTTGATATTCTGGTAACAAATTTCAAAAAAGGTTTGCCTCGTTGCGAAAGGATTGTCGGCCTCGCATTTTCGCCCGATGAAGATATTTATCAGGAATTTTTTCCTCATGGAATGAAAGAATATTACAAAGCCACAAAATCCAATATCGACGAACTGATGCTTCGCTTATGGAAATCTGCTTCGGCCCATACTTCCTCGTTCGACGCGGCGTTTATCGATGGTCTTGAACAAAGCTACCTTCAGTTCAAACAAGCCCGTGCCGAACAACTGACTGCGAAAGAAGACCTCAGCGCGGCAATACTTGCAAAACGACAGGCCCGGCTGCGCATCGAGCTGCAAGTGACACGAAATGTGATGGCTCTGGCAATTGAATTTCTGGAAGAACCTAAAAAGGGACTGGCATTTTTCGATACATCATTGCTGAAACTGCATAAAAACAAAAAGAAAAAAACCATAAAAACTCCTGCATTATAATCCTTAGCCCGGCCTTGCATTTGTCCTCGGCCCCAATCATTCCGGCCACCTTGCAAGACTTACCAATCAACTGATTTCGTTAATAACAGGTTAAATAATAGACACACTTTTATTGCGAATTGGTATTTTCCATACCTTTACATCAAATTCCAAAAACTCATGAAACCAACCAAACACTTTTTGAAAGAGACCTTCTTTCTCATTTTCTTGCTATTAACTTTCTCAGCCTTTTCATTAACCCCCGACAATCCTGTTACTCGGTTGAGCATAAAAGAAAATACATACCAGAAACTGGTACTTGTAAACACCCTGTCCGTGTCTGATTTGAACTTATTGAAGGTTAACACCCAAAAAGGGATGTTTTCGGAACTCATCATTCCCAATTACGGAAGCACCAATGTTGTTGGCGATCCCAAACTTCCGGTAATGAAAAACCTTATCGAAATTCCTTTGGGAGCCACGGTAAAGGTCAACATCAAAAACTCGACCTACGTCGATCTGAAAGTTAGCTCACTGGGTCTATCTTTCCCATTGATGCCCGCCCAGCCTTCGCTTTCGAAAAGCGACGACCCCACCAAGGCCGAATTCAAATACAACAAGGCTTCTTACCTGATGAACCAATTCGTGGCTCACGATCTGGCAAAGGTAGAAACCATTGGAAGTATGCGTGGAGTTATCATGGGCAGATTGGATATTTCGCCCATAGTGTACAATCCTGCTAAAAACATGCTTCGTGTTTATACCAGCATCGAAGTTGAAGTGGTTTTCGAAAATGCTGACGAAGCCGGAACCATAGCTCAAAAAGAAAGATTTTATTCTCCTTATTTTACACCTTCTTTCGGGAAATTCCTCAATTACAAACAGCCCAACACCAAATCCAATCTCACCAAATACCCCGTGAAATACGTTATAGTGGCTGACCCTATGTTCCAAAGCCAGTTGCAACCCTTCGTTCAATGGAAAACCAAAAAAGGATTCACTGTGGTAGAAGCCTATACCAACAATGCGGCTGTTGGCAACACCACCACATCCATCAAAGCTTATCTGCAGGGTTTGTATAATGCTGCTACTGCTTCCGATCCGGCTCCTTCTTTCGTTCTGTTTGTTGGCGATGTAGCCCAGGTGCCTTCTTTTGCAGGAACTACAGGCTCTCATGTCTCCGATCTTTATTATTGCGAGTATACCGGCGATTTTCTTCCCGAAATATATTACGGCCGATTCTCAGCCACTACTACAGGGGAGCTAAAACCACAGATCGAAAAGACTATGGAATATGAGCAATATCAAATGCCAACTACAACCTTTCTCGATAGTTGTGTGATGATTGCCGGACAAGATCCAACCTACGGCCCTACTCATGGCGACGGACAGATCAACTACGGAACCGATAATTATTTCAATGCTGCCCACGGACTTTATTCTAACACTTATTTATATGCCGTTTCGGGAAGCAGTGCTTCAGCCATCATTCAGAATGTTAGTCACGGAGTTTGTATGGCAAATTATACAGCACACGGTGGCTCCGATGGCTGGTCAAGCCCGGGATTCAGCAACACGGATGTTGCCAACCTGCACAATGCTCATAAATATCCTTTGATGATAGGCAATTGCTGCCTTACCAATAAATTCGACGACCCTATGTGCTTTGGCGAAGCCTTACTCAGAGCCG
>CAZNRQ010000581.1:0-2598 GCA_964574845.1 uncultured Bacteroidales bacterium | reverse complement strand
CAGTAAAACCTGCCAGCCACGAAACGGTGGATGCCCGCGAGCATTTTATCTATCAGGAAGGACAAGCCGTTTTTAAATGGGCGGTTTCGAAAATGGCGGATATCTCGGTGGACATGATGAAAAAACACCACCTGACAGCAGAAAATCTCGACTGGCTGGTTCCCCATCAGGCCAATCTGCGCATCATCGATGCCACGGCCCGCAGAATGGGACTTACCAGCGAAAAGGTGATGATCAACATTGAGAAATACGGGAACACTACCGGAGCAACCCTACCTTTATGCCTCTGGGAATGGGAACCCAAACTGAAAAAAGGCGACAATATAATTCTAGTGGCTTTCGGAGCCGGATTTACCTGGGGAGTCACCTACCTGAAATGGGCCTATAACGGGAAGTAATAATAAAGATATTAAACAAAGGAAAGCTGTTTCTGACAAGAATCAGCTTTTTTTATTGTAATTTTAAAAGCAAAACCCATACATTTGTTTTTAATTGTCGGTGGATAATGATGGATAGCAAGAAGATTCTGGTAATTTATTTTTCGCAAAGCGGTCAGCTTCGCCATATACTTACTTCTGTAGTTATGCCCTTACAAACTGCCGGACACGAAGTTATCACCAAAGAAATAGTTCCCCAACCTCCTTTTCCTTTTCCCTGGACCTCTGACGAATTCTTCGATTCCTTTCCTGAGTCCTATGCAGGAATACCTTGCAACATTGACCCAATGAACATTTCCTCTAAAGAAGAGTTTGATCTGGTAATACTCGGTTATTCGCCCTGGTATCTGTCGCCTTCTATTCCTACCAATGCCTTTCTGCAATCGGATGAAGGCAGAAAACTACTGAAGAACAAAAAGGTAATTACTGTAATAGGCAGTCGCAATATGTGGCTGCAGGCACAGGAAAAAGTAAAGAAATATCTTCTGGGGACAGATTCGGAATTGGTAGGTAATATTGCTCTGAGAGACCGAAACCCTAACCTTACCAGCGTTATTACCATCATACGTTGGTTGTTAAAAGGTAAGCAGGAAAAGAGTCGCTTCTTTCCCCGTGCCGGAGTTTCGGAAGATGATATTAAGAATGCTGCGGTTTTCGGGGAGTTAATCAAGGAAGCTCTGGAAGAGGATAATTTTGATTCGCTGCAGGATAAGCTTACTGCCATGGGAGCCACTGCGATCAGTCCAAACTATGTCCTATTCGAAAGGAATGGTTCACGGATATTTAAAATATGGGCGAATTTCATTCTGAAAAAGGGTGCCAAAGACGACAGAAAACGCATCAGAAGGGTGCGATTTTTCAAATGGTATCTGATTGCGGTTTTGTTTTTGATCACTCCCTTGGCTAACGTTGTTTATGCCATTATTAAATTGTTTAAAAAGAAAAAGATAAAACAGGAAATACAATATTTCTCACAAAATAAATTCTCCGGGGGCAAATAGTTTCGTACTTTTATCTACCCGACTAAACGCACTAATGAAAAACGTCTACATCACTAACTTGTCGAAATTTTTTCCTAATCAGACCATTCCAAATGATAAAATGGAGTTGTATCTGGGCATGATAGGCAACAAGCCTTCCCTGGCAAAGCGGCTGGTGCTGAACCGAAATAAAATACGGTCGAGATATTATGCTCTGGACACAGAGGGTAATCCTACCCATACCAATGCTGAAATGACCTCGCTTGCCATTCAGGGACTGTTATCGAGTGGCTTTACTTCCCATGATATTCAATTGTTAAGTTGTGGCACCACTTCTCCTGATCAGTTGTTGCCTTCGCATGCTGCCATGGTTCATGGATTGCTCAAGGCAAAGCCTATTGAAATTGCTGCTTTTGCAGGAGCCTGTTGCACGGGCATACAAGCCCTGAAGTATGGTTATATGTCGGTGGCCTCTGAAAACACTGAGAATGCTATATGCACAGGATCAGAAAGACTTTCTTCCTGGCTGAAGTCCACAAAATATGAAGGCGAAGCTGAAAAGATAGCCCGCCTGGAGGAGAACGGTATTGTGGCTTTTGAAAAAGAATTTCTCAGATGGATGCTATCCGACGGAGCCGGTGCTGCCTTACTCCAAAACAAGCCCGGCGAGGGTCTCAGCCTGAAGATAGACTGGATAGAGGTGACTTCCTTTGCCAATAAAATGGATACCTGCATGTATGCCGGTGGCGAAAAACAAACGGACGGAAGCCTGAAAAGCTGGCATGAGTTCGAACCTCACTACTGGGTTGAAAATTCTATGATGTCGCTACAGCAGGATGTGAAACAGTTGGGGTGTCATATTGTAGCGCTTGGGCAGGAGTTTCTTAACGAGGTAGTCATAAAAAGAAAATTGGACATTAAGCAAATTGACTATTTTCTGCCTCATCTTTCTTCCGATTTTTTCAGGGACAATATTTGCCATGCATTGGTTAAGGCGGATATGGAAATACCGGAAGAGAAATGGTTCACCAATCTCAGCACCGTTGGCAATGTTGGTGCGGCATCGCCCTACCTGATGCTCGAAGAGTTATTTCATTCGGGTCGCCTCCGTAAAGCCGAAAAGATATTGATGATGATACCCGAAAGTGCCAGATTCTCATATTCCTATTGTCACCTAACCG
>CAZNRQ010000580.1:0-2602 GCA_964574845.1 uncultured Bacteroidales bacterium | reverse complement strand
ATACTTAAAGATGAAGAATGTTCTTTTATTTTAAAGCCAGATAATGAAGCTACTTTATATGGGGATTTTAACGGCGACGGTTATATGGATATTCTGGAAGCAAAAACCATAGAAGCAACTCATACTATTGATTGGAAAATTTATTTGTACAAGCTTGCTAACGAAAATTACAATATTTATTCTTCGCCTGATGCCACTGGGACCATTTATAACTCTGTTACAGGGTTTGGACTAACATTAATACAACCTATGTCAGCCGATGTTGATGGAGACGGAAAAGACGAGGTGTATTTTGCGTTAGAAGATATGAACAAAACTACCAATGGAGGGGCAAATCACAATCAGTGCCATGATTCGGTTGATCTGGTTTGTTATAAATTTGACAACACCACATTAAACGAAGTTTTGACAAATAGAATAAACAATCTTGCCGGAAGGGGGATTTATGGAAATAGCTTTTATGATATGGGTTACTATATCAGTTTTATGGATATGGATGGTGACGGTAAAGCAAACGATATGATGTTTGAAGACAAAGAATATGGGCAACGCTTCCTTTATAATCAGGTGCCAGTTGTGCGACCAAACATTGATGCCGGGTGTGAAGATCCAGACTATGCTGCAGCTTGGCAATATTTTAGGGATCATGCAAATTTTACCACTCAAGCCATTACCGGATCAAAAACAAAATTTACAGACATAAATGGTAATGGCAAGCCTGAAATTTTGCATTATTATCCTATTAATGGCGGAACTTCATTTCAATATGACTATTATGAGCGCAATGGCAACAACTACCAACAAGTAGAGCCAAAATTACAAAACAGCCTGATAGTTAACAGCGACTCGGTGCATACAGGGGATTTTAACGGGGATGGCAAAACCGATTTTTTGTTTTTTATGCCTACCAATCCTTCGTATAAATGGATGCTAAAAATTTCGAAAGGCGATGGGTTTGAAACTATTTTAAGCCATAATGTGCTGTTGACCGCATTAAATTCTTATGAACTGAATGGAGACGATGGTGAAATTATTTGTCAGGATTATAATGGAGATGGGAAAACAGATGTTTTTTTAAGTTTGAAGCATAATAATTCGAAGCTAGTTGAGATATTTTATGCGAGCGGCAGAGACTTCAAACTATTTAACATGGGTACTTTATTTACCAATCCTGATAGTTTTGAATTTTTATATCCCGTGGGAGATATGAATGGAGACGGCAATGCGGACCTGATTTATACTACCTATACACTGGAAGGAGATGGATGCAATAGCCCTACTACTCATTTTATTTTTGTAAATCCGGATAAGAAACCTTTACTTGTAAAGAGCATCACGGATGGATTTTTGCAAACCACGCAGTTTGACTATAAATCTATGTCGGACCCAAGTGTTTATACCATTGGGAACAATACCAGCAATAAGTTTTTCAATTATTCAGGAGCGTCGTGGCTTGTTTCCGGAATGACACAACCTGACGGTATTGGTGGTACTTCGACCACCAGTTATAATTATTCAGGGGGAATCATACATAAATATGGTAAAGGGTTGCTGGGTTTTAGCAAAGTAACTTCACAGAATAATGTAAGTCTGGTAAAAACGGAAAGTACTTATGTGCCCGATGAAACTTATTTGATGATGAATCTGACAGATGCTAAAACCTATTTAAATAATACTCCTACTGCCTCGTCTATTATTCATAATACTTATAATGCAGTAGCTCTTTATGGCGACAATCAGCATGGTTATTTTAAAGGTGTATTTCCCTATATCAGTCATAGTACCATAACGGATAATCTGACCGGAATAGTGGTGGATAAAGATTTTGTGTATGGGACCACAGCCGATATAACCGCAAATAAAGGAAATGCAAAAACACTGACAGAAAGTTATAGTGGAGATGGGACTGTGGTGACAACTAATACTTTTGAAGAGGATTCGTATACTCCACCAGGCTTTACAGATCCTATGTCCCTGACAAAACTTAAGAAAACAGAGGTTGTGAAAACCATAGGTTCGGAATCGTTTACGAAAACTACCGAATATGCTTATAATACCAGTAGCTTGCTGGAAAATGTAATTGACTTTTCGAATCTCAGCAACGGGGCCATTACCACAAATTACAAGTATACGGGAAATTATTTTGGAAATATCACAAAAAAAACGGTTTCGGCCAGCGGAATGGTTGACCGTTATACGGAGTATGAATACATCGATGATTACGGTCGTTTTGTCACCAAAGAAACCAATATGCTGGGGCAGGAAACCCATTATGAATACAATGCACAGTTTGGATTGAAAAGCAGTATGACGGATGTGTTGGGCAATACCATAACTTATCAATATGATGGGTTTGGAAACCTGACACAGGAAGACCTGCCCCATGGATATACCAATGTATATAGTAAACACTGGTATCAAAATACGGAAATTCCGCATTGTTTATTTTATACTTCGGCAGTGTTAGCAAATGCCCCTGACGGGGAAAGCTATTATGATGCCTTTGGGCGTGAATTAAAAAGTATGACCCTGGGATTGGGTAGCATTCCTGTTTACACGAACAAGGAGTACAATGCCAAAGGGCAATTGTATCGCAGTTGCC
>CAZNRQ010000579.1:0-2608 GCA_964574845.1 uncultured Bacteroidales bacterium | reverse complement strand
ATGGTGACAGAGATCAGGAAGAGAATGGAACTTATTAAGGGAGGGGAGAGAGATCTTTATTTTTAGGAAGTCGGAAGACGGAAGACCTAAGACCGGAGAGGGAAGACAGGAGTTAAACAATAAAATAAGGAAATGCTCAATATTCAATGTTCAATATTCAAATTTCAAGGAATAAATACAATTATCAATCTTACTAATAGTCTAAATACCTATAGTCTAATAGTCTTAAAGTAAAATATTAAAATAACAGTCAATAAGCTAAAAAATGAGCAAAGGCAGGGATCTTAAACCACACATTGGAATTTTCGGAAGAAGGAACAATGGAAAAAGTTCGTTCATCAATGTACTGTTGGGGCAGGAGGTGGCTATTGTTTCCGAACAGGCCGGAACAACCACCGATCCGGTGAAGAAGTCGATTGAGATATTCGGTATCGGCCCGGTTATTATGGTCGATACAGCCGGCATTGATGATTCGGGAGAATTGGGGAAAAAACGTGTGGAAAAGACCCTGCAAGTGCTCAAAACCATTGACTGTGCGGTGCTGATCCTGGCCGAAAATACTTTTGGTTCCTACGAAACCGAGTTGATCAGCGAGTTTAAAAATTTCGACATCCCCTTTATTCTGATACATAACAAATCAGATATTGCTGTGGTATCCAAAGCTGTTTGTGATGATATCAGCAATTACAGCAAGACGGAAGTAATCAATTTCAGTACGAAGAATCCCCACAACCTCGACTATGTGGTGGAATCATTGAAGAACACCATTCCCCAGACGGCCTATGTAAGCAAATCACTGTTGGGAGATATCGTTAATGAGAACGACTATGTGGTACTTGTTACCCCTATCGATTCGGAAGCCCCCGAGGGCAGAATGATATTGCCACAGATGATGGCCGTGCGCGATGTACTGGATAATCATTGTATCTGCATAGTGCTGCGCGAAACGGAACTGAAACATTTCTTCGATACCTGCAATATTAAGCCAAAGCTGGTGGTTACCGACAGCCAGGCCTTCGGCAAGGTGAAGGACATGGTTCCTGAGGACATCATGCTGACAGGCTTTTCTATAGTGTTTTCGAGAATGAAAGGCGATTTTGAGAACTTTATCAAAGGAGCACAAAAGATATCTGAACTGAAAGACGGCGACAAGGTGATTATAATGGAATCGTGTACACATCGCGTAAGCTGTGAAGATATCGGAAGATTTAAATTGCCCCGATGGATCAAAGAATTTACAGGAAAACAACTTGATTTTACTATAATATCGGGTATGAGCGAATTGCCCGAAAACTTAAATGATTATTCGCTTTTGGTTCAATGCGGAGGCTGCATGTTCACCCGCAAACAAATTCTGAACCGTCTAAAGCCTTTCACGGATAACGCGGTTTCCATAACAAACTACGGGATGGCAATAGCTTATATGAACGGAATATTTACGCGGGCACTGCAGCCTTTTTTTATAAATGGAGGGAACTAGTTATCTGCGTAAATCAGCGATATCAGCGGGAAATAATAAAATAAAAGTTGCCCGCAGATTACGCAGATGTTCGCAGAATATAATTGTAAGCAACTGACTCTATAAAAGTATCAATCATGATCTACGACCTGGCACAAATATTACAAGGCGATCTCGGAACAGAGATGGTGAGATATTTGCTGACCATGGAGGAAGAAGAGGATAAAAAGCAGCTTTATGCCAAAGCACGCGAGACCCGCGATGCCCTTATCGGTAATAAAGTGTATTTGCGAGGACTTATAGAACTCTCGAATCGTTGCGTGAAGAATTGTTTCTACTGCGGCATTCGTGCGGCCAATAAAAATGTGATACGTTATGATATCCCTGATGAGGAAGTGGTGAAGGCCGCCCTGTTTGCCATGGAAAATCGATACGGATCTATAGTGATTCAATCGGGGGAACGCTATAATAAGGCATTTACCGACAGAATCACCCGTCTGTTGCAAAAGATTCATACGGCTACTCAGAACAAACTTCATATAACCCTTTCGTGTGGCGAACAAAGCCGCGAAACTTATCAGGAATGGTTCGATAACGGTGCACAACGCTACCTGTTGCGCATAGAAACTTCCAGTGAAGATCTGTACCACAAACTACATCCCAACGATGCACGCCATTGTTACAGCAACCGGCTTCATTCGCTGGAAGCACTGAAATCGGTGGGTTATCAGTGCGGAACCGGCATCATGATAGGATTGCCTTTTCAAACTACAGACGATCTGTTGAACGACCTTTTGTTCTTTAAGGGCTTTGGAATTCACATGGTAGGCATGGGTCCATACATTGAGCATCCCGATACACCCCTGGCTCAATATGCAGATCTGATGTTGCCACTGAAAGAGCGCTTTGAGCTAACCCTGAAAATGATAGCCCTGCTGCGTCTGCTCATGCCCGAGATCAATATTGCCTCGACCACCGCATTGCAAACCATTGACCCCGTTGGACGCGAAAAAGGGATAGCCGCAGGCGCCAATGTGATCATGCCGAACATCACTCCTGTGAAGTACAAGGAGAATTACAATTTATACAACGGTAAACCCTGCCTCGATGAGGAGCCGGATCAGTGTACGAGTTGTATTGATATACGCG
>CAZNRQ010000578.1:0-2612 GCA_964574845.1 uncultured Bacteroidales bacterium | reverse complement strand
TCTTGGGCCAAATCCATAAGTCCGTCATTCAATATGGGGTATGATATTGAAATACTCCTACCGGAATACTATGCCTTACATCTTTTTCGGGTGGATTGGGCGTTGTGTTTGCAAAGACTGATTTTTCGGGAAATTTGAAGTGGAGCACCCGGAACAATGCTTTTTTGGATGGTGCATACCTAAATCAGCCTGCTCCTAAATTATCTGCGACTTCCGATGGTGGGTTTTTATATTGCTCAGGAGGAAGCTTTTCACCTAGTAATGTTATCAAAATTGATACTTCAGCGGCTCCTGTTTGGTCTAAATTTGTATATCAAAGATCATCAATAGCTATTGAAATACAAGATTCAGGAACTTTGATATTGGGTAATGGCCCTGTTTATGGTGTTAAAACCTATCCTACCTTTAACCCTCAGATTGGGATAATTACGCTTGATTCAGCCACCCATTCAGTTGCACCATGCTTGTATGATAATTTTACCTCAGTAGATGGTGGAAGCGTTGGAGTTACTTCAATTACCTGTTCAGCGGCTACAGGTGGTACGATGGAGGCAAGGCATCCAGTTGTCTCCATTTTTACACTCGATAGCTACGATGGCTGTGTTGCCTTTATGGGAAGTGTAGAAGAAAACCATGCAGAAAACTACGTTACTGCCTATCCCAATCCCAACCCGGGAGTATTTACCTTAGAAATGAAAACGCAAATGGAGAATTATAGCGCCACCATTACTGATATCACTGGCAGAACCATCTATAATAAGACTGTAACCCATGCAGCCCATCAAATTCTGGATATTTCTGACCAGCCCAATGGAATTTATTTTCTAACAGTAATTTATGGAACAAAACAATACCGGACTAAGGTAGTTTTGGTGAAATAAGGTGGTATAGAAATAAATTGATATTTTGAAAGGCTAGCTTATCGTCGTATTGATCAAATTTTCAGAATAAAAGGGAATTCTAAAACTAAAATCCTAATTCCGAAATCTGGAATCTCAAATCAGAAATCATAATTCTGAAATCTTAAATCCTAATTCTGAAATCAGAAATCATAAATATTCTTACTACCTTTACGCTGGTAAATTTATCTGCTCTATGTCGAACGAAACACCCAATACGGTTCAGAAAGCTTTAAATATCAATCTCGACGATTCCATCTATGGTTCTTTTGCCGAGATAGGGGCAGGGCAGGAGGTGGCCCGTACTTTTTTTCAGGCGGGAGCGGCTTCAGGTACTATCGCCCGCAGTATTTCGGCCTATGATATGGCCATAAGTGATTCTATCTATGGTAAAACAAAAGACGGACGTTATGTGAACGAGAACCGCCTGAGCAAAATGCTGTATTACGAATACGGTAACCTTTTAAACTTGTTGGGTGAAAAGAAACGTTCCAATTTTTTCTCTTTTGCCAACACCGTAACAGCTCTGAATTATCAGAAAGACAACTATTGTCATGGATGGATGGGAATCCGCTACCAATTGAACAACAACCCCGAATGGAATCAGATCATAGTGCATTTCCGTTTGTGGGAAAACGATAATCAATTGCAGCAGCGCACTGTTGGCATTATTGGTGTGAACCTCATTTATGCCGCTTTCTATTATTACAAAGACCCATTGAAGTTGATGCGCTCCATCATGGATTCCACATCGGCCGACCGTGTGACCATTGATATGATGAGTGTGAGCGGCCCCGATCTGGCATATATCGACAACCGCCTGCTGGCTGTGCAACTGGTCCGCAACGGCATGTCCGAAGCTACCATGTTCGACCGTAACGGCGATGTGCAGCAACCTTCGGATATGCTGTATAAAAAGAACGTGATGATCATAAGGGGGAGTTTTCGTCCCATAACCTATGTGGGCTTCGACATGATGAAAACCGGCTATCATATGCTGAAGCAGGATGTGGATTATAGAAAAGACAACACTCTTACTTTATGCGAGATCACCATGGATAATCTCATTGCTGATGGTGATTTCCACGAAAAAGACTTCCTCGATCGTGCCGATCTGCTTTGTGGCATGGGACAAAATGTTCTGATTTCCAACTTTCGCGAGTATTACCGTCTGGTGTTGTACATGTCGCAGTTCAATACCCTGGCCTTACGCCTGATGATTGGGGCCAATACCTTTAAAAAGGTCATTGAACCTCACTATTATGCTCGACTGAAAGGAGGAGTGCTTGAGGCTTTCGGGCGTTTGTTCGCACAAAATCTTAAGGTATACCTGTATCCTGCTCTTGCGAGTGATAACTGTGAACTATTGACCTCCGAAAATCTTCCTGTTGACGATTCCATAAAAAGTCTTTACCGCTATTTGCTTGATAGCAATAAGATAGTTGATGTAACCAACGTCAAGACCCAATGGCTTAGCATTCATTCGCACGACGTCCGCGAGAAGATACTTCAAAAAGATAATAACTGGGAAAAAATGGTGCCAGCTTATGTCTCAAAATTCATAAAGACCCACCAGGTATTGGATTATTCGAACTAATCAGAAGTTAACATATTGAGATAAGTCACTATTTGGATTTTTTCTAAATAGTAATTGTTTTGTACCTTTGCACGAAATTTACAATACAAATGAAACAAATCATAATACTACCCCTT
>CAZNRQ010000577.1:0-2612 GCA_964574845.1 uncultured Bacteroidales bacterium | reverse complement strand
TTTTATTACTTTATCTCTGACAGCTCTGTCGTGGTTTGGGCTGGGTTTGATTTACGGAATCGGGTTTTGTCCATTAACTGAATGGCATTGGCAGGTACTCGCGAAACTGGGGCAGCACGATCTGCCTTATTCCTATATCAAATACATCTTAGTCCGCCTTTTCGGGATAGAGTAAATGCGCAAATGGTGGAAATTTCGACAGCAGTTGTGTTTTTCGTAACATTTTTTGTGTCCTTGTATTTGAATTTTTTCTTTAAAAAGAAAGTTTCCAAAGGAAACAAAAAGTCCTGATTCAGCTTGGAAACTTCTTTATGTTGCTTTCTAATATTTTGCTTCAAGTTTTCATGTTCATACTTAGAAGCTAATAGTCGAAACTTTATAGCTGAAGGTTGTAGCTTTTAAGCTACAAGTTGAAACTTTAAAGCCAGAAGTTGTAGCTTAAAAGCTAGAAGTTGAAACTTTAAAGCTACAAATGTGTACTTGGTGGATTGAGTAAAAGTAATTCAGATAGTAGCAAAAATATGTCCCAAAAACAAGGGTTAGGATCAGTTGCCTAAATTAAGGTTTTTCATCTTCTGAATTTTTTTTCCGTACTTTGTACTCATAAACTTGCTTAATTGAACAAAGATTACGTTTTATTCGCCCTTCCCTTTGTTGTTTTACTCACCAACCGTATTCCTTATGTAGGGAAGTTTCTGCGAATTGTTAATACCCTAATTCACGAAAGCGGTCATGCTTTTGTGGCTTTGCTTAGTAGCGGTGAAGTTTATGAGGTCGAACTTTTCAGTGATCGCTCAGGCACAGCAACTACCAAAACCAAAGGAAAATTTAGTCGCTTTTTGGTGGCTATGGCAGGATATCCTTTCGGATCGGCTTTTGCCTGGTTGATATTCTATTTTATTAGCCGAAATAATGTCGATTGGGTTCTTTATATACTAGCCTGTATAGCCTTGGTTAATCTGGCCTTGTTGGTGCGAAATACTTTCGGAATTTTCTGGCTCATTGGTTTTATTGCTATGTTGCTGATCCTGGTTTTCTATGCCAATAAGGAGGTTAAATATTATTTCTCACTATGGCTGGCAGGCATTATGCTATTCGAAGCTTTTTATTCCTCCATTGAATTATTGATCATAGCCTCAAAGAAGCCAAAAGCAGCTGGCGATGCATCCAATCTGCAAAGTTTTACCGGGATACCTGCCTTAATATGGGCCATAATATTTATGGCTCAGGCCGGATTTTTTATTTACCTGAGTATAGGATTATTTTTTAAGATTTAAACCAAAGAAGCCTCTTTAAATTATTGGGGACATTTCTTAGAATCCCCCTCCAATAGATAGTCCCACTCCGGGAACTATCTCGCCTGTTCCAACCACAATATGAGGCATTACTGATAATCTTAAAAAGAAATGTTCCTGACTGACCCAGCGGAATGCCAGAGTGGGAACAACATTTACATTGAATTCATTCAGCAGGAGGTTTTCGAAAGTGGAATAAACTCCGGCTTCAAATTTCTTTGTACCATGGCCCAACAAAATACTTCCGCCCACAGGGATGGCATATTTATTTCCGACCATCCCAAATCCTCCACGAACCAACACACTGAGTGCGCCTTTGTCGAAAACATCTCTTTCGTAATTAATAGAGTATACCAAAGCACTACCGGCAATTTCGAGATACACATAGTTCTTATAACCCCAGGGTTTCAGTGGTTTTTTGGCCACGGGTTGCTCTTCGTCGGCATTGTATTTAAAAGTAAAATCTTCGGCCTTTTTCTTTGTCTTTTCCTGGAAAACCTCAGGCTCTGCATCATCAAGTTTCCACATCAATCCGATATCAAGTCCGGCGGCCCATTTTTGATTATCGGTAGAGGCATCTGAAATCATATCCATTGAGCCGGTCTTGAACGAAAGAAACTGGCAGCGGGCCGAAGGAAGTAAGTCTAAAGTCATTCGTTTGGTGAGAGGAACAGAAATGCCCGCTTTTACGATGCCACTTATACCGGTTCCAAAGATGAGCAAATCGCCGGTTCTTTCTTCTTTCGAAACACTGAAAGGATCGCTGCCTCCTTTTTGTATCTTTTGAAAATCGCTGAACTTAATATTGAACGAATAACCCAGACTGGCCTGAAAGCGGACTTTGCCTTTCGGCATTTTATATCCTACCAAAAACGGAACACTTAACATCATTTGGGTAGTGGTCCGGTCTTCAGTATACGTCCAGTTGCGGCCATAAGCAGTTACATTGTAGGTTTGGGTGGGATAGCTAGCTCCCAACCAGGTATAATTCAATCCAGATTCAATGAAAAGGCCGTATTTCATTTTATTCACAAACCTATATCCTACCGTCAACCCAAATCGAGGTGATGTTGATATAGTATCCGATTTATAATGCAGCCCGGTAAGTGCAGGCGAAATGAAAAATCCTGTCGACCTAATGAGGGTGTCTGAGGTTTGGGCATAAGATGTTAATAGTCCCGAGGCAAGAAATAGTAGCAGAAATACTTTTTTCATCAGAAATGGTTTTATTTCAGGCACAAATCTATAAAAAAAGCAGAAGAATCAATTCTGCTTATTAAATTATTTTTAATGAAAAGGAAACGTAAGTTAGCTATA
>CAZNRQ010000576.1:0-2625 GCA_964574845.1 uncultured Bacteroidales bacterium | reverse complement strand
TTGTCTGGACAATCGGCTCTGACTGACCGTTGGATCTACAAGTCACACAGAGCCGCTATTCCGGAAAAAAACCAAAGGCTTGAATTAACCAAAGAATAGCGTGTCGAAGTGCGACTTGCATCGGTAGTAAACGCTTAAAACAAAATACGGTCTGTCTTCGACACGATTGTCATAGGTTTTATTTTACATAATGAAGTTGTCTGGACAATCGGCTCTGACTGACCGTTGGATCTACAAGTCACACAGAGCCGTTGTTCCTGAATGATTTTGAATTATTGTAATAACCCAAGAACAACGTGTCGAAGTGCGACTTGTAGATAAGAAAAAATTATCTTTTATAAGATTTCACTTTATAGCGACGGGAATATTCTGTAAGGGCTTGCCAATCATTATCAATCAGAGCCTGTTTTTTTCGATGACTCCATCCCTTGATTTTCTTTTCCCAAAATATTGCCAGTTCGGGATCTGAAAATTGTTCACAAAACCTAATAGTCACTGGTCGTCTGGAATAGGTATAACTATCCTTATGGATACCTGCATTATGCTGTTCCAGCCGGCGTTCAGCATCATTGGTAACTCCTGTATAAAAGCTTCCGTCTGCACATTCTAGAATGTACACATACATAGTTTTCATGATGTAAATGTAAGAATAATTTTAAAATGCATCATCACCTATGGGGTGTACTATATGCAAGTCACAGCCTGTCCCGTATCCCCGGCAGGGCGGATCGGGAAGAGCCGCTATGTCAAAAACTCATTCTATAAGTATCTTTTACACTGTCGCGATTCATCGGATGAGTATCATAGGCTTGAAAATAAGGCACCTTTTCCATAGGATTTTTGATAAATTTAGTATCTTTGTTTTATGAAACTGATTGTAACAAATAGAGAAAGAATTTTCGAATTGTGTGATAAACACAAGGTGGAAGAATTATATTTGTTTGGATCGGCACTAACTGATACTTTCCGCGATTCGAGCGACATTGATCTGTTGATACAGTTTTCACGGGTCAACTTGTTGGATTATTTCGATAATTATATGGACCTAAAAGAAGAACTGGAGCTATTGTTCCAAAGGCCTGTTGACCTGATAGAAAACAAGGCCATCAGAAATCCCGTCTTCCGCAAGGTGGTTGATAGAGAAAAACAGCTGATCTATGAACGAAAAAGTTCTTAAGTATCTTTATGATATCAAATCCGCCATCGACGAAATAGATTCTTATTTCCCCTTTGGTGAAAAGCATTTCGAGTTATACAAAGACAATACCTTGATCAAAAGAGCCATTGAGCGCGACCTGGAAATAATTGGCGAGGCCATTAACCGCATACTGTCTATAGACGATCAGTTCCCCATTTCTAATGCGCGTAAAATAGTGGGTTTGCGAAATCAAATCATTCATGGTTATGACAACATTTCGGACGAAAACATTTGGAGTGTTGTAATGAACCATATACCTAAATTAAAAGGGGAAATACAACAACTGATACAGTGAGATGATACCTGATCCGAGGTAAGAATTGAAGCCATGCTTAGGTTTTTTTTGTAAAAGAAACACTACACCCATAGTCGCAAAAATATTTTTTTATTTCTACACAATAAGCAGTTTTGCTTTTTCGTTCTACTATCGTAAAAAGATTACACCGGAGGTAAGGAGCCCGGCGGACTTTTTTTTACAAGACACTTTTGAAGATTGTTCATAGCACAAAGGCCTGTCCTTTCGGACAGGCCTTTGTGCTATATAGCCATGGCAAGAAAGCCTTCTCTCCCTTTAGGGTGGGGCAAAAGAAAAAAACAGAGCCATGGCAACGATTCTTTTAACACCCTTTAGGGAAGGCCTGTCCCGTATGCCGATTCATCGGAGTCGGGAGGCAAAAGAACGATCAATGGCTTTTTTGTAGGTCGGGGCTATTCGAAAACTTTCTTTACAATAATCATTACCCAGCGCCATTTTTCTGCACTTGAAAATTACAAGAAAATTCAGAAGGTCAGTATGGAGGATTCTATGGTCTAAAGACCATGTTTCTGCGAAACAGTTCGGTTTTAGGGCGGGATAAATTGCTTCTTCGAGCGGAGTCGAGAAGAAAGGGATTGACAAAGTATCTTCCGCCAGCCGATGGATCGGGAGGCAAAGGGATGATCATTGGCTTTTTTGCAGGTTTGGGCTAAAGCCCAATCGCATGTGTACTCGATACCCCGACCTAAAGGTCGGGGCTATTAAAGAGTTTACTTCAACATCTTCTCCACCAACTCAGGCACGGCAATGCCTGCTTTTTCTTTTATAATGGTGAGGTTGCTGCTAAGGCCCGATGCGTTGGCGTTGGGATCGATGAGGTATTTGGGAATATGAGGAGGGGCATAATGCAGCAAACCGGCTGCCGGATAAACATTGAGCGAAGTCCCTATCACCATGATGATGTCGGCATGGGTAGTCATTTCGGAGGCTATCTGAATGTTGGGTACGGCTTCGCCAAACCATACAATATGGGGCCTCAACTGTGAGCCCTTGGCACATTTGTCGCCGGGGTTGATGTCGTGGTAGCCTATGTCGGTGATCAGGTCTTCGTCAACGGTGCTGCGGGCTTTGGTAAGTTCGCCGTGCAAATGAAGAATATGTTGTGAGCCGG
>CAZNRQ010000575.1:0-2636 GCA_964574845.1 uncultured Bacteroidales bacterium | reverse complement strand
CTGGCGAAAGCCATACAAAGCTTTGGTATTAAGAACAATTTCAGAGTGGTCCCGAATGTAGTTGATACTGACGTTTTCAAAGGAAAAGCAAAAAAAACAGAGGGGAGAAAACATATTTTGCACGTTTCTTCGTTACTGGATGTGCAGAAAAATTTCAGCGGGATACTGTTAGCCTTAGCTAAATTAAAAACAAAAGACATTGATTTCATCCTGGAAGTGATCAGTGACGGCGATTTTGAGCAATATAAAAAGACGATTGACTCAATGAATCTTTCAGAGAAAATTATCTTTCATGGAAAGAAAAACACAAAAGAAGTAGCTGATATCATGCAGCAATGCGATTTCTTGCTATTGTTCAGCAATTACGAGAATTTCCCTTGTGTGATTCCTGAAGCATGGTCGTGTGGGTTGCCGGTTCTTTCGACGAATGTTGGTGGCATTGCTGAGTATTTGAATGCAGAGAATGGAATATTGATAGAACCTAACGATATGAATGCTCTTGGCGATAAACTTGAGATAATGCTTACAGCACCTAACCCATTCGACAGCCATAAAATAAGGGATTACGCAGTGGATCATTTCAGTTATGAGGTAATCGGTTCTCAGTTTATAGATATTTACCATCAGGCTTTAAAATAGAGAGATTTGTTTAAGAAGATATTCAAAACATTCGGTGTAAAGTTCTCCTCGGCCATCCTCAACCTGATGATTGCCGTGGTGGTTTCACGGTTTTTGGGTTCACAGGGCAAAGGCGAACAGGGGATCATCATCACCACCATTGCTTTTATCCTCATCTTTTCTAACATTGTTGGCGGCGCCTCTCTGGTTTATCTGACTCCCAGGCTACCGCTGAAGAAATTGCTGCTCCTCTCCTACTTATGGACGGTTCTGGTGAGCGGAGTTTCTGCCTGCATCATTCTTTTATTCTTTCCCATAAAAGCCCTTGAACACACCTACGCCCTGCATATTGCCATTCTGGTAACCATCAATTCCTTTGTTGCCGTAAATTGCTCCATTTTGCTGGGCAAGGAGAACATAAAGGCCAACAATATCATCACATTTTTCCAGGTATTTATCACAGTTGTTGCTTTGCTCTCCTTCTTTTCCCTACCTCAATTCCTTAACATCAATGGGTATCTGTATGCTCTTTATGCAGCTTATTTTGGATCCTTTATTCTGAGTTTATTCTTCCTGATCCCTTATCGTTCCAGTAAAACCAACGATGAAATCACTTTTTCAAAAGCTACGGCCATGCTATTTCGTTATGGGTTTTTAAATCAACTGGCTCATATAACACAGTTCCTTAGTTTCCGCGTAAGCTTTTATTTCCTGGAATCCTATGTAGGCTATCAGGCTGTAGGAATTTATTCCAATGCCGTTTCTATCATCGAATCGGTGTGGATGATCAGTAGCAGCATCGCCATAGTGCAATATTCGAAGATTGCCAATACACAGGATCCAAAAGCCAACCAAAGCCTGACGGCTGAATTTGTCCGTATCAGTTTGCTGGTGACTTTCGTAGTACTGATCCCTGTGGTTCTCTTGCCTGCTTCTTTCTATTCTTTTGTTTTTGGTAAAGATTTTTTCGACATCAACCGCATTATGTGGTGCCTGGCGCCAGGTATACTGGTATTCGTGAATGCACTCATCATCGGCCATTATTTCTCGGGAAGCGGGAAATATCATGTGAACACACTTGGGTCAACCCTCGGGCTAATCATTACCATCATTTTATCCTTTTTATTGATACCACGTTTCGGATACCTGGGAGCAGCCATCACGGCAAGCATTTCATACCTGGCAACTTCGGTATTTGTTACATGGTTTTTCTGCAAAGAATCTCAGCTAAAGTTCTCTGAATTGCTTCCCATGCCTAAGTACTTTTCAGGCTATTGGGTCACGATAAAAGAATATCTTTACCATAAAAATCAAAACAGCCTCAATGAGTAAATTATCAAAAGCTCTCAAAGCATTCGGGCTTATACTGAAAAAACCCTGGCTGCTGAATCTGATCGTCGACAGCGAGGAAGCAAAGCAAAGCTATGTGGCAGGCAAATATGGATTGCCTGAAGGCTTGCCAACGGTTGAACTCTCCGAATTTATTGATGAAACGGAAGATGTGGCTCCTTACAGTTTTCTGGAAGGTTCTTCTCTGCCTACCGATTTTGCTTTGCTCAGAAGTATCTGCCGCCGGAATGGGGCCAAAGACTATCTGGAAATAGGAACCTGGAGAGGCGAAAGCGCAGCCAATGTGGCTCCTTTTGTCGGGCACTGTTACAGTCTCAATCTGCCTGACGAAACCATGCGACAAATGGGCATGGACGAAGATTACATTAATATGCACCGTTTCTTTTCGAAAGACATTCCAAATATCATCCACCTGCAGGCCGATTCTCAAACTTTCGATTTCGCATCACTTCAAAAGAAGTTCGATGTGATTTTTCTGGATGGCGATCATCATACCGAGTCTATCATCAAAGACACCCAAAATGCTTTCCGCTTGCTGAAAGACGACAACTCAGTTATTATATGGCACGATTACGGAATGGGAACTGAGACCACCCGCTTTAATGTGCTGGCAGGCATTCTGGATGGCTGCCCCCCTGAAAACATCAAACATCTGTACAGGGTATCTC
>CAZNRQ010000574.1:0-2641 GCA_964574845.1 uncultured Bacteroidales bacterium | reverse complement strand
GCATCGGCTAAAAAGGTGGCCACACCGCAAATTGTCATATGCGGATAATCCATCATTTCTTCTTTTTTAAATCCCATCAAGTCCATAGACATTTCACAAATATTGATTTGAACGCCCAGTTCGCCGGCGGTTTTGAACATCTGCTCAAGCGATGCTACATTTTTTTTCTTCATCAAACCTTTCATCATGGAAGTGCCCATTCCCATCATATTCATTTTCGAGAGTTTTAGTTTTTTGTTGCCTTTAGGCAGCATCATTCCAAACATTTTCGACATAAAATTTTTACCGGCAACTTTTTTACCCGGATCGCGCAAGGCAGCCGTTGCCCAAAAAGTAAAAAACAATTTGACCTTCATATCATAGGCAGCAGCACCGGTAGCAATAATCATTGCCGCCAGGATTTTATCGAGGTCGCCCGAGAATACTACCATAGAAAGTTGATCTTTGGTGCCTTTTTCAAGTTTCCCGACTTTCTTTACCAATTCCTGTATTTTGAGATCCATTTCGTTGTCCATTGTTTTTTGATTTTAGATTCAACACAAAAGTATTACCGCTTGTTATTCATAAAACAAAGACCACCGTGCGATAAAGCATACCCTGCTGTGATATTCATCACACCTCACAAATATTTTAGTACCTTTGTACAAGACCGTTAACCAAATGGAAAAACACAATTGCAAGGATTGTCAGATTAAATCGGCCGCTGCACGCAACCTCAGCAACGAAGAATTCGAAGTTCTTGAAAATAACAGTGTGCAGGTAAAATTCAAAAAAGGCGAAATTATTTTTAAGGAAGGAGCACTTTCGCTGAACGTCACTTATCTCAAGAAGGGGATTGCAAAACTTCATCGGTCGGGACCCGCGCATGATAAAATTCTAAGACTTATAAAAGCGCCCAGCTATCTGGGTATTCCGACCACATTCGGCGATAAAATCAATCAGTTCTCGGCAACAGCTATTGAAGATACAACGGTTTGTTTTATCGACAGCAACCTCTTTCGGAACTTCATCTTCAGTAACGGAAAATTCGCTTTCGAGATTATTGCCGAACTATGCAGGAACGAATTGCTGGATTATCAACGATACACCAGCCAGTCACAAAAACAAATTCCCGGTTTGTTGGCAGAAACACTGATATGTTTTTCCGATAAATTATATGAAAGTGAGCAATTCAACTTTCCGCTTAACCGAGGTGAGATTGGAGATATGATAGGAACGTCAAGAGAAACCGTAAGTCGAGTGCTCACCGAATTTGCTAATGACGGAATTATAGAAATGACAGCCAAAGACATTAAAATCTGCAACCGAGAACGCCTGAACCAAATCAGCGAAAAAGGCTAAAAATCTTTATCCGAAAAAATATATTGACCTTCCCTGACACCCTTACTCTCTATAAATGGACAACAACAATCTTAGCATTTTCATTGAAAAAATAAAAGAAGCAGCAACTTCACAGAAACTTGCAAAACTCACCATTGCAAAAAAAAGGAATAAGAACCTTGAGACAACAAGAGTTAGAATTACGCTGGTGCGGATAAGTGCAGGACTCAGGTTGTCTTTTGTATACCAATATCCGACCAGGGAAATAACTCGAAATTTAGGAATAGAAGAAGGGATTGAAGAAATATTGAATCTTCTGACCAATGATTTTTACAATGCCGATCTTTTTACTGCAACGGAAACCGTGCAATTTGTCAGGAATCAAAAAGGAAATACCGGACTTAAAACAGTAAAAGCAGCAAATACAGCGCTTCCCGAGCTTGAACATGATCACAAAAAAAAGAGTTTCATTGAAACAACAAATAACATATACCTGCGCGAACTCGGAATTACAGGTTCCGACTGGACATTAAAAAAAGACATGACGGCTAAATTCAGGCAAATCAATAAATACATTGAAGTGCTTGATGCTGAATTTAAAAACCTGAACCTCCCTGAAAATGCTGTAATCATGGATATGGGATCCGGCAAGGGATATCTTACATTCGCACTCTATGATTATTTTATTAATTTTCTGAAAGTCAAGGTAAATATTACAGGCGTTGAATTCCGAAAAGAACTTGTTGCCTATTGTAATTCTATAGCAACAGCCTGCAATTACAAGGGTTTGCATTTTACCGAAGGGAGCATTGAATCAACGGAATTGAAAAAAGCAGATGTGCTTATTGCCTTGCATGCTTGCGATACTGCTACGGATGAAGCCATCTGGAAAGGTATAACTGCCGGGGCATCGCTGATAGTAGTTGCACCATGCTGCCAGAAACAAATCAGGAAACAATTCAGCGTAAATAATGAAATGGCACCACTGCTCAAACACGGCATACTTGAAGAACGGCAGGCAGAGCTTATTACCGACGGACTTCGCGCGCTGATTATGGAAGACTGCGGCTATAAAACAAAAGTTTTTGAATTCATTTCTACTGAACATACGCCTAAAAATCTAATGATTACCGGAGTTAAAAAAGCCGGAAATCTACCTAAAAAAGATATTTCTGAAATGATTCGTAACATTAAAAAATCATACGGAATCGAATATCACCATCTCGAAAAATTACTTGGAAAAAATTATTGATTTCTTATTATTCGCACATAAAAAACCTTTGATTATCTTCGCAACAAATGCTGCGACACAATGCAACGA
>CAZNRQ010000573.1:0-2648 GCA_964574845.1 uncultured Bacteroidales bacterium | reverse complement strand
TTATGGATATTGCTCCTTGTTGTGGTTTTGATGATGCCTCTTAACTGGAGTCTCGAAACCCAAAAATGGCGCTTTCTGATCCGAAAGATAGAGAATCTTACTTTCATGAAAGCCTTTCAGGGAGTGTTTGCTGGTATCACTATGGGCACTTTTACCCCCAATCGTAGTGGCGAAAATCTGGGGCGTGTCTTCATTCTGGAAAAAGCCAATCGTTGGGAAGGTGTTTTCATCACCTTTATCGGAAGCCTCAGCCAGATACTCACCACCCTCGTTTTTGGTTCGGCCGCCTTTCTCTATTTCTTTTTCGAAAGAGTTACTTACTTTACAGCCCACAATTACAATATATATCTGGCACTTCTGCTGCTTTCCTGTCTGCTCACCCTCCTTACCTGTCTGTTGTATTTCAGGATAGCCTGGCTCAAAGGGTTCATTCGCCGTTTCGTTCCGGGCAAATATGAACTTTTCATCTCACATCTAACAGTATTTTCATCTTACAGCACTTCCGAATTATTGCAGGTTTGGCTTTTCAGCATAGCCCGATATCTTCTTTTTGCCATTCAGTTCTATATTTTACTGTGGATTTGCGGCATTTACTTTTCACTATTCGAAGGTATTATCTACGTGGGGCTCATGTATCTTTTCATCACTGCCATTCCCAGTATCACCCTTACGGAGATAGGCATACGGGGTTCTGTGGGCATATTTCTTCTTGAGATCATCTATTTCAACAATCCGACGATGATCAGTCAATTGGCACCCCTTGCCCTGCTGGCTTCTTTTTTAATCTGGGTTATCAACCTTATCATCCCGGCCTTGATAGGCGAATTCTTTATTTTGAAACTTAAGTTCTTCCGCAAGTGAGTATTTTCGGCATCATATTATCCCTGGCTATTGTGTTGATTGCTGTCTATGCATTGACTATTTTGTTTTTCACCTACGGTTGGTTCCGTTTGAAAGAAACTACACATTATTATATTGATGGGGAAATAAAAGTCAGCGTTATTGTGCCATTTCGCAATGAAGAAAACAATCTGGCCACTATAATGGACCGCCTGAGCCGGCAATATTATCCCAAAGGATTGTTGGAAATAATACTGGTTAACGATCATTCGGAAGATATGGGGCTGAAACTGGCCAATGATTATATTGCAGTTCATGAGCTTACTGATTTCAAAGTTTTAAGTCTTGAAGAAGGCGAAGGCATTTCTAAAAAAGCTGCCCTTCGCAAAGGCATTGAAAATTCACACGGGGAATTAATCATCACTACCGACGCCGATTGTAGTATGGGTGAGTTTTGGGTATCGGCCATAGCAGAAAAATATTTGTCAGAAAATTGCCAGATGATTTCCGGACCGGTTTGCATAAAACCCGATGGAAGCTTTTTCTCGGGATTACAATCTCTGGAGTTTTTCAGCCTGGTAGGATGTGGAGCCGGAGCCATAGCCATAGGCAAACCTTTTCTGGCCAACGGAGCCAATCTGGCTTTCAGCCGCAGTTTATATGATGAGTTGCATGGATATTCTTCTCACCTTAAATACGCTTCGGGCGACGATGTCTTTATGTTGCTCCAGGCAAAAAAGAAGCACAATATCTCTTTTCTGAAAGACAAAGCGGCAGTAGTTCGTACCCAAGGAGCACATAATCTGAAAACCTTTTTCCAGCAACGCATCCGTTGGGCCTCAAAAAGTAGCGGATATAAAGATGCACCGGCTTTACTAACCGCTTTAAGCGTTTTCTTTCTGAATAGTTTATTATTAATCTCCTGTGGACTCGGCTTTTTTGACAGTCGTATATTCTTTATTTCGGGGGGGCTATTTTTGATAAAACTATTGATAGATCTTCCGCTTTTCAGCGCTGTATCAGGTTTTTTTAATCTCCGTCGTTTACTTTGGTTATACCTCCCTTTGCAGATACTCTATACAATATATATTATAGTCACCGCAGTTTTGTCATGGTTCCTTCCTTTTGATTGGAAAAACCGAAGTATGCGAAAATAGAAAAGATCAGAGCGATCTTTGTTGCATCAATGTTTCAGCAATCCTGACATCCGCAGGCTTGGTAATTTTAATGTTCTCCTCGTTGCCGGCAACTAGCCTTACCCTTTCGCCCATACTTTCCAGCACCAGAGCATCATCCGTAAATTTTTCATCAAAATTCTGACGATAGGCATCTTTGATCCTGTCTGTCTGAAAACATTGAGGAGTTTGGACAATCAGCAGTTTATCGCGGTCGACAGCCTCGTTGAATGCGCCATCCTTCATCCGAATCGACTCATATACCGGTATTACAGGTATGGCACTACCAAACACTTCGGCTTCTTTATAAGCGGCATGAATCACATCCAAACCCACCATAGGCCTCACTGCATCATGAATACCTACTACAGAATTATTATTGGTAATCTTTGCCAACCCATTTTTAACTGAATGAAAACGGGTCGGGCCGCCCTCTGCAGTGGTAATAATGTTCTTCATTGGGAATTGTTTCATCACTTTGTCCCACAGATGATGCCATTTGGGGTTCATGACGACCACAAATTCTATATCTGGAAAAGCATTTGTAAATGCCTCAAGAGTATGTATTATTATTGGTTTCTCCAGAATTTCAATAAACTGTTTGGGCACCTCAACTCCCATCCTGATCCATGA
>CAZNRQ010000572.1:0-2654 GCA_964574845.1 uncultured Bacteroidales bacterium | reverse complement strand
TTCTTTCATCAAAAAAAATCACGACAGATATCGAAAAAAATAAAAAAGATTTATATGACTTTCTTAAATATGCCTTTATGCTAGAAATTGAACAATCAGAAATTGAATTAAATAAGAAGACACTCATAGAAAATAATCTAAATATTATTTATGACGCCTCATTCAAGAAAAATTATCCTGCTCTAAATAAACTACTTTCTAAAAACATACACTATCTGACAAAAATCTTAGAAATTGCGAAAGAACACACCCATTACGACGATTTAACTTCACCCGATGGAAACCCAATCTTCTTTACCAGCACGCGATTTCTAGCATCAAAAATCGGTATATCACCTTGGAATTATAAAGAAGTATCAAAGAAGCTCACTCTCTTTACCTTTCTCGGCCTAATTTCTAAATCCTCTAACAGGGACATACCAGAAGAATATTTGGCTAAATCAAAGGAATTAATGTTGCAACTTGAACCTAATGATCTTAGTCAAACTCTCATGAAACACGTTACATATATTACTATTAATCCTTTTTCTGAAGATCTTCTTAAAGAAAGCGAAGCTCGCGCTATCGTATGGAAAAATAAAAAAATGACTATGCAAACACTTGGCCGTGAGAGCATCCTGCGAAACTTTGGCATAGATATGGCAAATCAACTATTTCCACAACATGAAGCAGAGAACCGCAGAGGCACTAGCAAAGAGAGCGACAATCTCACACAGGAACTTTCTGGAATAATTTGTAGGCTTATAGAGACAAAAGGGTTCGCAATAGAAATTGACATTATTAATTCTTTTTTTAGAAGCAACCAAAAAACAGCGAAAATAGCAAAAAGGATAAAGAGGCAGCTTAAAGTTTCTATTCTACAAATCATTAATGACTGTAACCTCCAGCACTTGAGACTGAATTCTTCAATAAAAGCAGAGCTAAAGATAAATGAGAAAGGGTTTCCATTCGTCTTCATGCAAAAATAACTCGCAGCAAATTTGAAAAAATAATAAAAAATTAAAAATATTATTGTTTGAAAAGTTATTTTAAACTTTCTGTCCAGTATAATATACATAATAACTTTATGATAACGCAAAATATTAAGGCTCTGCACTCAGACACAGAACACTATAAGAAATCAAATGTGAAAGGAGAAGAATTCAATGAAAATCGAGAAAATTACCATCTACACCTTTGTAGACATAAGAGACATCGTCTCAAGAGACACAATATCTTTTACAGAAAAGGTTTGAACAACAATCGGTTCACCCCCAAAGACAATACGCATCTAAGAGGTGAAGCGGCAGGAAAAGAAAGACAAACTATAGCAGTATAATGTGAGACACGTCAGGATATTAATAAAAATATTGGAGGAATTTTCGATGTATTATGAAAAGAAGGTTAAAAGTTTCTGGAAGGCTTTTGAAAGAGATGAAGAAAAAATCTTTACACTAAATTTTCACATTTTGTCCCTATGTATTATGCAATTGCTAAATTTGAACACCCAAGGACTTAGGATTAAGAGCGAAATCGAAGAAATGATTATGGACAACCAGAAAGATTGCGCAAATTCATCAAACACTTTAAGTCATTGCATTAATAAGCGATATGATGCAATCTTATCACAATTGAAAGGCATTTCAGCCTCAATAGAAGAAGCAATTTTACAAACGAAAAGTGATGTCTATTTTAATTTATTTGACTTAGACGTAAATATTTTTATTTTCATTGGGGACATTAGTAAGAAGCAACTATACATCACATCAGGGTTTGATGCTGATGGAATTAATGCTGTTAATAGTTTTGTTGAACTCATCCCTAATAAACTTAAAGACAAGTATGAAATAATTAAACATTATGAAATTGTATTTGATCCAAATAAGACTATTGATTTTAGTGAAAATATCAGAAACATAGAATGCAATTTATAAGGGTTTCAATATTAATTTAATTGTTGTTTTGTATATGCAGAACAACAATTTTTTGATATAATTTAATTAAAAAAGGAGAAAAACTCAATGAATATTCAAATCGAGGAACTAAAACTATTATTTAAAAAATATAACAAAAGTGGAGATATAAGTAAACTTGGTGAAAGAATTCTTCCACCCGCAACTCTTGAAGAAATTGAAATGTTTGAGAAAGAGATAAACAATATACTCCCAAAGGATTATAAAGAATTTCTTATGATTACCAATGGTCATTATATGCTTGAACATTACAATCAAGTAATTCCCTTAAACATTATTAAAGATTTAAATGAACCTCAAACTTTAAAAAAAGGACTATATAGGATTGCCTCTATTAATGGTTATCTTGTCGTTATGAGTTTTTTAGAACCTTCGCCACAATTATTTTTATGCTCTTCTAATGACTCTAATTCTGGTATTTATAATAAGTTTTTCCCTCTTAACTGTGATTTCATAACACTTATTGATGATTTTTTGAATGGAAGATTGCCTATGGCACAAGATGATCCTAGATGTATAAACAATCCTGATTTTCACGACTTCTCAATGGAAGAAAATGCAACTGTAAATTCTTTAAAAAGTTTAATTAAATCAAAGTCTAAAATTTATCGTGGAGATGGGATGCTTGCTAAATTAACTGACTGTAAATTTAATGATGCAATTTCCATTGAAGAAATTGAAAATTTTGAAAAAGCTTTAAAT
>CAZNRQ010000571.1:0-2655 GCA_964574845.1 uncultured Bacteroidales bacterium | reverse complement strand
GATCAGAAAGATCAGTCATTTATTATCAGTAGAAGAAATTAATTAAGGATATTTAATCATAATTACGATGGATTTAAGTAATCTGAAACCTGCAAAGGGATCAACAAAGAAAAATAAACGTATAGGCAGAGGTCAAGGTTCAGGTAGAGGTGGTACTTCTACAAGAGGTAATAAAGGAGCTCAGTCAAGATCAGGTTATTCTAGGAAGCCTGCTTTTGAAGGAGGTCAGATGCCATTGATCAGAAGAATACCCAAATTCGGATTTACTAATTTTAACCGGGTTGAATATAGTGGTATTAATATCGATACTTTACAAAAACTTTCAGAAGCAAAAAACCTTACTGAAATTAGTGTTGATACACTAATCGAAAATGGTCTTGCCTCGAAAAGAGATTTAGTAAAAATATTAGGTAGAGGGAAATTAACTGCTAAGTTGAACGTAACTGCCCATGCTTTTTCTGAAACAGCAATAAAAATTATTGAAGCCCAAGGTGGAACCGCAACAAAAATTTAGTGCATGAAACGATTAATAGAAACCATAAAAAACATTTATAGGATAGATGATCTTCGTAAAAGAATCGTTTTTACGTTAGGTATTATCCTTATTTATCGTCTAGGATCTTATATCGTTTTACCTGGTATTGACCCCCATATGTTGGGAGCCTTGCATAAACAAACCAGTGATGGTTTGCTAGGTCTTCTTAATATGTTTTCCGGCGGTGCATTTTCAAATGCTTCTATCTTTGCATTGGGAATCATGCCTTACATCTCAGCTTCTATTGTTGTGCAGTTGTTAGGTATGGCTATTCCTTACTTCCAGAAGCTTCAAAAAGAAGGTGAATCCGGAAGAAAGAAAATTAATCAGATTACTCGTTTTCTTACTGTAATTATAACAGCTGCTCAGGCACCTGCTTATATTGGAAATATTACAAGTCAATTGCCAAACGAGGCTATTTATCCTTTTATTCCTGACGGTACTCCATCATTATTTTTCTGGATATCATCTGTAGTAATTCTTGTTTCAGGAACCATGTTTGTTATGTGGTTAGGGGAGAAGATCACTGATAAAGGAATTGGTAATGGTATCTCATTAATTATTATGATTGGTATCATAGCACGTTTGCCTTTTGCACTTGTTGGAGAATTTGTATCACGTATGGAGCAGCAAGGAGGGGGACTGATCATATTTGTTGTTGAATTAGTTGTCTTGATTCTTGTTATTCTCGTGTGTATATTACTGGTACAAGGTACCCGAAAGATACCGGTACAATATGCTAAACGAATAGTAGGTAATAAACAATATGGTGGCGTTAGACAGTACATCCCTTTGAAAGTTAATGCTGCTGGTGTAATGCCTATCATTTTTGCTCAGGCAATTATGTTTATTCCTATTACTATTGTAGGATTTGCTAAGGTTGATGCTTTGTCGGGAATCGCTAGAACATTTTCTGATTTCAATAGCTTCTGGTATAATTTCACTTTTGGAGTTTTCATTGTGGCCTTTACCTATTTTTATACGGCAATCACAATTAACCCAAATCAGATGGCAGAAGATATGAAGAAGAACGGTGGATTTATTCCTGGTATAAAACCTGGCAAGAAAACAGCTGAGTTTATTGATAATGTCATGTCAAGAATTACATTACCCGGATCATTGTTCCTTGCTTTTGTTGCAATTATGCCAGCTATTGTTAGGCTGTTGGGAGTAAACTCTCAGTTTGCACAGTTTTATGGAGGAACTTCGTTATTGATTTTAGTAGGTGTTGTTTTAGATACATTACAGCAGATAGAAAGTTATTTATTGATGCGTCATTATGATGGTTTAACCAAATCAGGCAGGATTAAAGGTCGTAATACTGCCGGTTATGGTCAGGCATCAATGTAATCAGATACCAGATAAATTTCAGTGATGATACATCTGAAATCTGAAGAGGAAATTGAGTTAATTAGAAATAGTTCTTTGCTTGTTGGAAAAACTTTAGCTGAAGTAGCTAATCATCTTAAACCAGGTGTCACTACCAGGTTTCTGGATAAGATTGCTGAAGATTATATCAGAGCTAACGATGCGATACCTGGTTTCAAGAATTACAGAGGTTTCAGCGGAACCTTATGTGTTTCGGTAAACGATCAGGTTGTTCATGGAATTCCCGGTAATCGGGAGATTGTTGACGGAGATATTGTTTCAGTGGATTGTGGAGCTATCATGTCAGGTTATTACGGCGATTCGGCTTACACCTTTGCGGTAGGAGACGTTTCGAAAGAAACTTTGCAGTTGTTGCGTATAACTAAAGAATCTTTGTACAAAGGAATCGAAATGGCGGTGGCAGGAAACAGGGTTGGAGACATTGGTCACGCTGTACAGAGTTATGTGGAAGGTTACGGATATTCTGTAGTTCGCGAATTGGTTGGTCATGGATTGGGAAGAAAGTTGCACGAAGAACCGCAAGTTCCTAATTATGGGAATAGAGGTTCGGGAAGTAAAATGTCAGATGGATTGGTGATATGTATTGAACCAATGATCAACATGGGAAAGAAAGACATCTTGCAGGAAAAAGATGGTTGGACAATCAAAACCAGAGATGGAAAACCTTCTGCACATTTTGAACATGCAGTGGTAGTGCGAAAAGGCAGATGCGAAGTTTTATCAACATTTGA
>CAZNRQ010000570.1:0-2656 GCA_964574845.1 uncultured Bacteroidales bacterium | reverse complement strand
GTACCCAATTATTTAACGTATAATTTTTTTAATGAATTCATTTTACAAATTTTTAAAACTAGATACTATATCTGATATGAGAGGAAAACTTACTGTCTTCGAAGCTAAGAAAGAAGACCCTTTTAATATAGAAAGGGTCTTCTTCATGCATGAAATAGTAAGAGATAGAGGTGGACATGCGCATATTGAAACAGATCAAATAATAATTGCGATAAATGGAAGCTATAATATCTCAATAGATAATGGAATGGAACGCGAATGCATTTTCATGGATCATCCAGAAATTGGTTTGTACTTGCCTAGGCTAACTTTTACAGAATTTTCTGACATTTCTGCTGATGCAGTTATTTTAGTTTTAGCAAACACTCATTATGATATGGCAAAATCTTTGCGAACCTATGATGAGTTTATTGGTTATCTTAATAAAATGAAAAATGAAAAATAATTTGATTCAAATAAAGGCTGGGTCATTTCTTGAATCTTCGCTAACTTATCAAAATAGTAAACCTAACTATTTAAAGGACTTTTATGAGTGGTATAATGTTAGATTAAAAGATGGATTTTTCAAAATTGATCTAATACCTTTTTCAGAATTAGACAAATGGACTTTCACTGAAAATAAGGATGCAATTGTTCATGATTCAGGAAAATTTTTTCGGATTGAAGGAGTAAGAGTGAAAACAAATTTTGGTTTAGTGAGTGAATGGGACCAACCAATAATTAATCAACCTGAAATTGGTATTCTTGGAATTATTACAAAAATAGTCAACGGAATTCGCTTTTTTCTAATGCAAACAAAAATGGAACCTGGAAATGTAAATGTTTTACAACTTTCACCTACTTTGCAAGCCACAAAAAGTAATTTCACCAAAGTTCATAAAGGGAAAACGCCAGAATATTTAGAATTTTTCACAGATAGAAAACTATCTAAAGTTTTAATTGACCAATTACAAACAGAACAAGGTGCTCGATTTCTAAAAAAGCGAAATAGAAATATGGTTGTTGAAGTTAGTACCGACGTAGATTTAAAGGATGATTTTAAATGGCTAACTTTAGCTGAGATTAAGGATTTGCTGACGCATGACAATATTGTAAATATGGATGCTCGTTCAGTTATTTCAACAATTTCATTAATTGATGAGGATGTAAAACATTCGTTGCAGGAATTGAATCTTATAGATATGGATTGCATTTCAATTAATAATCATTTAATAGAAGGGTTTGGATTTGAATTGTTAAAATCAATTTGTACATATAGAAATAACTACAAAAGCCAGGAGGAATTGATATCATGGGTTACACAACAAAGAGTCAATTTCGAGCTTGGGCCTGAAAAAATACCGCTATCACAATTAAAAAATTGGCAGATAAGCAATGATCGAATTTTTAATTCAGATTTATTTTTTAGTGTAATTGCAGTTAAAGTTTCTACCGGAACCCGTGAGATTGCAAGTTGGACTCAACCTTTAATTTCAGATAAAAATGTTGGGTTATTAGGATTTATTGCAAAAAAATTAAACGGAGTATTGCATTTTCTTGTTCAAGCAAAAGTTGAACCGGGAAATATTGATATCGTTGAATTATCCCCTACTGTATCATGCTCAAATTTTGAATTTGTAGTAAAGTCGAAAAAGAAAATCCCGTTTGTTGAATATTTTTATCCCGAGAATATTTATAAGATTCATTTTTCTGCAATTCAATCAGAAGAGGGTGGAAGATTTTATCATATGCAAAATAAAAATATGATAATCGAAGTTCCTTCAAATGAAATTAGTGAGATACCTGAAAATTATTGTTGGATGACGCTTAATCAAATGATGGATTTTATGAAATTCGGTATGTTTAATATTGAAGCAAGAAGTATTATCTCATCATTAAAGTTTATTTAAATTTCAAAAATGAAACATATCTTATTTATTGGATATTCTAATTTATTGCGCAAAAGAATCTTGCCGATTATATTGAATACTTCATTTACTAAAATTTCTGTTGCTAAACATAAATCCCAAAATTGGGAGAATGATGAAATTTCTTATGTAAAATATGATTCTTTTGAGGATGCGTTTGACAATTGTAAGGCAGATGTTATATATATTACAACCATTAATAGTACACACTTCGACCTAGCGCTGCAAGCATTAAACAATGGTGCTCATGTGATTGTAGATAAGCCTGCCACATTAAGTTTTGAGCAAACATTATCTTTGGTTGATTTTGCAAAACAAAGGGGATTACTGATTTGTGAGTCAACTGTATATTTGAATCATCCACAGTTTAAAACTATTGATGCTATATTACTGGAAAGAAATTTTGCCATAAAACAGGTGACAGTACATTTTTCATTCCCACCTCTAAATTTCGATAATTTTCGTTATAAAAAAGATGCTGGCGGTGGGGCAATATTTGATACAGGTCCTTATACTGCATCAATTGGGCGCTATTTTTATGAGGAAACTCCAATTAAAGTGTCTGTTTTTATTCATGAAACGGTTAATGAAGTTGATACTTCCTACTCTGCCTTATTAGAATATTCAGGAGGAAAATCTGTAATGGCTTTTTGTAGTTTTAATACCGAATACATTAATAGAATAAACATACTTGGAACTGATTTTTTAATTGATTTGGATAGGGTATTTACGATTCCAGAGGATATTGA
>CAZNRQ010000569.1:0-2659 GCA_964574845.1 uncultured Bacteroidales bacterium | reverse complement strand
ACAGTTGTAATATAAGTGCCTGGGCCTAAATTCGGAAAAGAATTTGAACCCTGATATGCTCCTCCATTTAATGAATACTGATAGGTACCTGAGCCTCCAGTGGCATTTATCGTTAATACTCCATTATTTGCTCCATGGCATGTAATAACACTTCCACTCGTTGTCTGTGTAAGGGGGTCATGTAATATGAGGGTTTTAAGTATAGCATTTGCACTGCAGGGACATCCGTTTCCAATAGAAATTGTAAGTGTTTCGGAACCCTCTGCAATTCCATCTGAAATTATCGTATAGGGAACTGTAATTGAGTTTATACCTGCAGGAATAATTACTGAATCTGTTGGAAAATTGTGATCAAGTGTGTTCGATGTCCCTGTTATGGTATAATGAATTGTTAGTGGAGTGGAATTGTTTGGATTATTTCTGGAAAATTCAAAGTTATAATTACAGCCTTCATAGACATCGTTACTGTTTGTGCCATTAAGATTAAAATTATTCATAGTAACAGGGTTTGATGTAAAGCTCGCCCCCTCAATGAAAACGCCTGAATCCCATTTTCTGTCAGCTACATCGGAGATTGCAAATTTTATATGGTAAGTTTGACAAGGAATAACTGTCCAGTGAGCAGTAAGAACGGTTGTCATTCCGTCATATTCAATACTTGTACTTCCTGCATTGCTTATATAATAGGCAGGATTATTATCAGGACAGGTTAACGGATTATGGCTGGTTTCAGAAATTCCCTGATTCCAACCACCTATGTGAATATTGTTGATTGTAACAGGAGTGATATTATTCGGTAAAAGAGCTATATTCTTAGCATTATTACTAAAACCTTGTCCTCCGCTGATTCCTGGTCCACTCAGCAAAAAGGCAAAAACATCATTGAAAGTTCCACATGCCCATTCAGGATATTCTTCTGAGGCGAAGATATACTTGAACTCAACTGTATTATTTGCGGGAACAAAATCAAATTGGAGCACAGCTGCATCACGTGTTGAATTTGAGCCTGTGATAATATTTAAGTCAGGATCACCAAAATTGGTAAATTGTGTGGTTGCATTGGTAAACTGGTTCGGACCTATCGCATTTGTTACATTTCCAGTTGAGATAATTATACCATTGGCTAATGAAAAGCCTGAGCCATTTGCATCGAAAGAGCCAAGAGCTGCATTGTCTCCAGTGAAAGTTACATTAGAGGCAACCAAGCATCCTGAAACCAGTACATTCTGAACAAGACTTGATGGTGTATAGCCACTTGTTAAATAGGGAGTAGCTGAAAGTACTCCTGGTGTCTTCTGAGCAATTTTCTCTATCTGATTCTGTGATCGGCCGGAAACAGGATTGTATAATTCCCTGCCGGTCAAAATGTTTTCATTATTTAGGGATGTGTTCCCAACGTTTTGCGAGAATCCTACACAGGAAATAAATTGGAAAAGAATAATGGAGAGGAGGAGGGTATATCTTTTCATGATGTTAATTAATTTGATTAATTCAGTTTTTTCTTTTGACTTTAGTTTTCTGTTTAAATAAAGTCATTGTAATTGTTGATTAAAGTTTCTTGGCTGTGTCAAGAAATGTATTTCCTTGCAAATTGAATAATTAGAAGAAATAAGTGAAGTTACATGATTAATTGCACGTTGTTTCGTATTTAACCACTTTCACCCTATTCCCAAGGACTGTTTCAGAACTTGATGTTCCTATAACACAAGTTGAACTTCCTTTTAACTGGAACTCTGAGAACTGTATTTGTGGGAATCCAGTTGAATCAGGGATCATGGTTGTTGTAACTTTTTGCTGACAATTGTATCCTGATTTTTTGCAACCTATGAGAACTGTCAGGCAAATGGCTGTGAGTAAAATTATTTTTTTCATGGTGTTTATTTTTTAATTATCCAATTTATAAATTGTGTTTTATCTTGCTTATATTTTATTTCGTCATCGAAATATTAGTTTATGTATTGCAAAGATAATATAAAAAACTCAAAAGTCAAGCTTTATTGTATAATAATTGTATTACGTCGTTAAAATTTGACCACATGTCGTTATATAAGAGTTTAATTCTTTACCTACTTCGCTCAATAACTGGTCATTTTCGATATTCAGTTTTATCATGATCATAAGTGTTAATTTTTGTTAAAATTTTGTTTGTTGATTAAAATTAGTTTCTCAATATTTGTGTTATTGATTTCACATTTCAAAAGTACTATGTGGTCTACCCATATTGCAAGTCTCAAAAGACCTGAATTATTGCAGTAATTTTACTTCATTAGAGGTAGGTAATTTAGCTCGTATTTGCCATTGGTTATAATAGCAAATACGGGAGGATTCATAGTCAGTAAATTAGATTGTATTATGCCAATATTATTATATTAGGCGTAAGTTGAATAGATAGATTGCATGTCGTCTCATAAATGAATTGCGTAAACAGACTGACCTAAAGCGAAATTGTGAGATGTTGGCATTTTTGGGCTACTATCATTGAATAATGAATAGATGATACTGCCAATAAAGTAAATTAAGAGTGAAATTTCAAGATAATATTCCAGTATATAAAATTAGGTTTTTTGGAAAAGCTGTATTATCTTTGTCGCAGACAATTCTGAAGAAAAAGAAGTTTTTTAATGGTTTCCCTATATATTTAACCAAAATCGTTTTATAT
>CAZNRQ010000568.1:0-2660 GCA_964574845.1 uncultured Bacteroidales bacterium | reverse complement strand
ATGTTGCCCGATTCAATGGCTTTGCGCAACACGGCCCCCTCACCAATCAAGTGCCGCTGACCGATGTAGTCATCAAAACCCGTGGGACGCATTTGTTCTGCTAAAGGAGTGGCTTGCATAAAGAAATATTGTACGAAGTTAAGAAAAAAACAGAAGTCATAATTTTGAAATCTGAATTCTCAAATCAAAAATCTTAAATCATAATTCTGAAATCATAAATCTGAATTCTGAATGGTTCTTCGAGCGACCTGTCCCGTACCTTAGGTCGGGAAGTCGAGGAGCTTCTTCGAGTCTAGTCGAGAAGTAGGGCGTGTCCCGCCAAATGGCGGACCGGGCTTTTCATTACAAGTCCTCGGTCCGCCTTCCTGCCACTTTGCAAACATGGTTGTAGAGACGCAATGCTTTGCGTCTTCGATAAATTCTGTGAGGCGTCCCTGTGGGCTTTTCATTACAATCCCTCACGCCGCGGGCCATCCGCCTGCCATAATTTCACCTCCCACCCCGCGATACAAAAGTCATACCTGTCCCAAACGTCCCTAAAATTAGAGGCGATTCACCAGTCGCCCCCTCCAAAATAATAAATGTTACCCTTTTCAGCCATTCCTCCTAGCCTAACAGTCTAATTGTCTAAATCGCTATCAACCAGCCCAATTCCTCTTTCACATACTCAAATCCCCTAAATAACATCGATAATTCCCCTTCTTACATCCCCAATTATCATTCTTACATCTCCAATTATCCTTCTTACACTACCAAATATTCCTCTTACATTGTCAAATATCCTTCTTACACCTCCAATTATCCTTCTTACATTGTCAAATATCCCCCTTACATTGTCAATTATCCTTCTTACACCTCCAATTATCCTTCTTACATCATGAATTATCGCATCTCAATCGACAAAAATCGCATCTCAATCGATAATTTTTTTTTCTGCAATAGCGATTATGGGATGTCCAATAAACCATTTCGTGATTAACATCTAATAAGTCATTAGGTCTTTAAAAATCATAACTCTGAAATTATTTTAAACTTGTGATGAGCTTCCTGTCCCGTAACGCAGGTTGCGAAGTCCAAGCCTCTCAAATCTTAAATCAAAAATCTTAAATCTAAAATCTCCACTCACCAAATTATCTTCAGCGAAGCCGGTAGAATCCGTATATTCAGTTCTTTTCCCAGGTTGATCTCGTCGCCGTCTATATGCGCAATATTGTTTTTGTGTTGTATCACCCTGATCTCTTTCGCCCGTATGATATTCACAAAGGGAGTTTTGTGTGCCAGACCCATAAATATAAAGGGTATCACAAAAGCCGCATAATATATCAGAGGTTTCCTTACTATGCAAAAATCCAGGTATCCGTCGTCAATCACCGCCGTAGGGGCAATACGTGCATTAAATCCAAACTGGTCCGAGTTGGCAAAACTCAGCATGAAAGCGCTTCGGTTAATCTTTTTTCCGTTCACATAGATACGGAATCGCTTGGGGTTATATTTTATATACTCTGTAAATGCAATGCGTGCATAAGCCCAAAAACCCCGTTTCTTCGACTGCGAGAAACGCTCAGCCACATGCGAATCAAAACCCACCCCGGCAATACTCACAAACAGCCTTCCGTTTATCTCGCCTGTGTCCATAGGCTTCACCCTAAAGCGGTTGATGATTGCCAGTCCCTTACGGGTCTTCAGCGGGATATTCAGGAAATGTGCCAGTCCGTTGCCCGAGCCGGCAGGTATAATGCCCATGGCGGTGGCGGTGTGCACCACCCCCTGGGCCACTTCGTTGATGGTTCCGTCGCCGCCCACGGCCACCACTGCATCATAGTTGCGCTCAGCAGCTTCGCGGCTCAGTTCGGTAGCATGAGCCTTGGCCTGTGTATAGCAAATCTCGTGATCGAACAATCGTGCATCAATATGACTGGCTATCAGCTTCTCTATCTTTTGCTGCTTCCCAATTCCCGATTTGGGATTGATGATAAACCTTATCTTTTTCCTGGGCTCACTCATGTGTTTCAGTCAGTTTATTCTTGATCATCCGGCCATTATACGTTTGAATATAGGCTTTCAGGAAAGCTTCCATGGTTTTCGCCCTTTCGGGAGATGAAGGCAGCAGGTTGTTTTTCAAGAGCCTGTCTGCCACAATATCATAAAGTCCAATAGATTTATCGTTGCTGAATTGCAACACATAACCATCCTTCACCAGTTGGAACATATTGTTCACATACGAAACAGCAAAATGGGGCCCAATGCTATCGAAAACACTGTGGCCAAAAGCCACATAAGGTTCTTTATAATGAATCAAATCGAGTATCGAAGGCATAATGTCGGCTTGTTGGGTCACCACCGTGCTTTGTCCACTCAACTCACTGTTGTGCATATAATAAATGATAGGAATGGCATAAGCCCCCAGGCTGTTTTGGTAATAGGGCGATTCCACAATAGAAGTATGGTCGGCCGTAATAACAAAGAGTGTACTGTCGAAAGAAGGGTCTTTTTCCAGGGTATGAAAGAACTGCTTCAGCGAATAATCAGCATAGCTCATACTTTCGTGAATCTCGAGTGTGCCTTTCGGGAATTTATTCTTATATCGGGCTGGAACCGAATAAGGGTGATGCGACGATAAAGTGAAGATAACCGAAACATAAGGCGCTTGGGTTGCCATC
>CAZNRQ010000567.1:0-2666 GCA_964574845.1 uncultured Bacteroidales bacterium | reverse complement strand
ACATAAACAAAACCCTGAATCAAATAAATATGGTCGTTGGTCCATGTTTGTGAAGTAGCAACAGAATCTTTAATAACAATTGTCTGGGCCGACAATTTTGCGCTGAAACTTATCAGTGCGAATGCGATCAAAAAGTAAATCTTTTTCATTTTTTTGTTTTTAAAATTAGTTGATGCAAAGTAACAGCTTAAGCTCCTCTTCGGTGTTAAGCCTGCATTATTTCTATATTAAGTTAGTGTAAATAAAGCTATGAACTTAAGTGCCTTATATTAAGCGAAGGTTATGAATCCGTTTTCCCTTTCCTGCAGGGCCCAGGGAAGGGAAAACCAAACCTGAATAATATTTTGATCAGAATTTCAGGGCTATTCCCAGGGTGTAATAAGGGCCCTTTTTATAGCTCATGGTGTTTTGCGACCTTTTGACAGTAGCGTCGTTGGTCCCGTTGCCATCGGTATCTTTGGTGTAATTGATGAATTGCTTCAGTTGTATCTCCTGGTTCAGAATGTCCTGCACCCCGCCTTTCACAGAAATGAACTTATAGATCTTTTGAGAAAAGGTGAAATCAAGAAGGTTGTGAGGCATCTCGTAAATATCGGGAGTGCTGACGTCGCCGACAAAAACAATGCGCTTACCGATGACATTGTACATAACATTCAATTGCAGTCCGATCTTATCGTTCTGATATTGCAGGCCGGCATTGATGATATAGGGCGACTGTCCCTGCATGGGCCGTTTGCCTTTGTTGGAAAGGGATTGCTGTTTATCGAAGAATACCCGGCTATAAATATAGGCTCCATTCAGCACCAGGCTGAAATCTTTCAGAAATTTGAAGGTCTTATTGCTTTTCAAAAAAGAAAATGATTTTCTGAACTCGAGTTCCAGTCCGAGACTGTTGGCCGCCCGGGCATTGGCAAAAGAGTAGTTCAGATCGCTGCCTGCCGGAATGATGATGGATTCTATAGGATTCACAAACCTTTTGTAAAATCCTCCTACGGTGAAAGTTTCGCCGGGGGAAGGATAATATTCGAACCTTACATCCACATTATGAATGAGGGCATCTTTCAGGGTATCGTTGCCGATGATGGTGGCAGCCATTTCGAAATCGTAAAAGGCATAAGGCGCAATTTCGCGGAATTCGGGGCGGTTGATGGTCATTCCGTATGCGGCCCTGATGAGTGCTTTATCTGTAAAGTTATAGGTGAGATTGATGGAAGGGAAGAAATTGGTCTTTTTCTTATCGACCTTCACAGGTCTCAAACTAAAGTCGCTCGAAAAGCTGTTCAGAGTTTGTTCGTTATTCTCAATTCTCACACCTGTATAGATATTGAATTTTTTGGTGACGGGAATATTGAAGGCAATATATCCGGCGTATAGAATGTTGGAGGCATCGTATGAATCGGAAGGATTTGTTTTTTCTTCAATATAGACTCCCTTGGCAGCATTGATATGGTTGTCAGAAAAAATACTGTCGATGGGCATAAAAGACAATTGCCAGCTGGCGCCGGAAGCCATCACATAACCCAGCAAACGGGAACTGAAGGTTCGTTGTTTCTTCTCATAATAAAGCCCGGCTTTCAGTGTAGGTTCGAATTTTCTTATTTTGATCTTATAATCGAAGTTGAGACTGCCATTGATAATATTTTCGTTCAGTTTTGAAGTTACCTTGCCTGCCAAACGGGGATCGGGAAAATTGGTCAACATCACGTAATACTTGTTGTAATAAGGAAACTCGGGATCGTCCTTATATAAAGCCGAGGTAATTCGTTTGGTGTCGGGATCGTTTTTATTGGCCAAAGAATAGCCTATGGTCCAGTCGAGATTCATTCCGGCGTTTATCGGATGGGTACCTCCGAGTTGTCCGGAATAGGTGCTTCTGTCAGTATAGCTATACTGGTAAGCCTGAATTAAAGTAGCCAGATTGTCGAGGTCGTTGCCGTTGCGCAGTGTTGCTTTGGATTGCCCCAAATGATTGTAAAAATTGCGGAACTCTATCTTTTGATTTTTACCAAAGACCAGAGCGAAATTGCACAAGCCGCCGAGCTTAACGGTATTGGTATATTGCTTGTCGTGATAGTACCAGGAAGTGTCGGAACGGTCGCTGACGGTATCATATTCGAGATAGTAGGCTCTGAAAATATCGTTATAAGAATTCGTATTGCTGTAGTTGATGGCTGTGATGTTGCTCAGTTTTGTCCTGCCAATATTGATGGTTCCGCCCAGACCCAAGGAGAATCTCTGATCGATACCGGCTTTGCCTTTTACAGGGTTCCATTTATTGTTTAAAGTTTTGCTGAGTTCTACCAGTTGTGCCTTGCCGTCGGCGGTATTTTGAAATCCGACTATATTTTCCGGAAAATCTTTTGGCAACGAACGGCTGCCATCGTCGTAGCCCAGCCAGTCGTATTTGCCTTTTATGGGAGGCGTATAAAAATCTTTAAAGGTGCTTATTCCATTAACAGAGGCACTGTATGCCACATTGATATTGTTCTTTTCGGGAACGTCTTTGGTAAATATCTTGATAGCGCCTCCTGCAAAATCGCCGGGCAATTCGGGAGCAGGTGTTTTGTAGATCATCATACGATCGATCAAGCCGCTGGGAATGACATCAAATGAAAAAGCCTTGACATCTGATTCGGAGCTGGGGGTAGTGGCATTGTTAAGCCATA
>CAZNRQ010000566.1:0-2675 GCA_964574845.1 uncultured Bacteroidales bacterium | reverse complement strand
GTTCTTCAGCAAACGATATGAGCCACTGGATACTTGCCCTACTCGATAGCGGCCAATACAACAACAAAAGTGTAATACCCTATGCAGCCATACTTGATACACGTGAACCCAAATCTATTATTGGTAATGCACGTCATGCTTTCAACAAATCCAATTTCTCGCTCTATGGATTGGGATGGGAACTGGAAGATTATGAAAGTCACAAAATAGTGATGCATACGGGCGGTGTGGATGGTTTTGTCACTTCTGTCACTCTGGTTCCCGATCAAAATCTGGGGATAGTGGTGCTCACCAACACCGATCAGAATTATTTTTACGAAGCCCTGAAATGGGAGATAGTAGATGCTTACCTCAATTTGCCTTACCGCAACTACAGCAAAGTGTACAATAACTATTTCAAACGAAGCTTGGCGCGCGACAACAAGGAGATTAAAAGCTGGCGCGACTCGGTTGCCTCCAAACCTGCCCTGCTTCTGTCTGCTTCAGGATTTACCGGTGTTTACGAGAACGAAGTATATGGCAACATCACCATTAGCCAGACTGGCGACGTATTCAACCTGAGCTTTGAGCATCATAAAGACCTTTCGGCCAAACTGGAGTATATGGGAAGCAACCGCTTTCTGTGTACTTACGACAACCCCTTGTTCGGAATAAAAGTATTTCCCTTTGTGATCAAAGACAATGAGGTAAAATCTTTCACCCTCAGTGTGGCTGATTTTCTGGAATACACCACCTACGAGTTTGTCAAGAAAAAATAGGCTGCCCCCTATCCCCATTTTATTTTGAGTCAAGTTATTTTCCCGGCATAAGCACCTTAATAGTTAACATTGTTAAGTGGTTAGCACAGGGAATTCTTTTGTTTTATCTTCCTCAAAAAAAAGCTTAAACTTTAATTACTAAAGTAAGGGCAACCCGAATATTTCTGTTACTTTTGCGGCCTCGGAAAACAACTACGACTAACTACACTAAACTACAAATGAACTGGTTCACTGATCTATTTCTTAAAGAATCCATAGCCCAAACGGTATTGATATACAGCCTGGTGATAGCAACGGGAGTATTGCTGGGCAAAATTAAAATATTCAAGATCTCCCTGGGAGTTACCTTCGTTCTGTTCACCGGAATTCTGGTCGCTCACCTTGGTGTCAAACTAAATAAGGAGGTGGTCGATTTTGTAAAAGATTTCGGGCTGGTACTCTTCGTCTTTTTCATTGGATTGCAGGTAGGCCCGGGATTTTTCTCTTCTTTTAAAAAAGGGGGACTTACACTTAATGTTCTTGCCATTTTCATTGTACTCTTAGGCGCACTGACCACCCTGTTGATACATTTTATTACAGGAACCTCCATACCCCTGATGACAGGCATCATGTCGGGCGCGGTGACCAATACGCCAGGTTTAGGTGCGGCACAGCAAGCCCTAAAGCAGGTAGCCGAAAACACCAACGGCATGGAGATGCCCAACATTGGCTTAGGCTATGCCGTGGCTTACCCATTCGGAGTTATAGGAATCATTTTAACCATGCTGGTCATCCGAAGGATATCCAAAACTGACATCAGTCGTGAAGCAGAGAAATACGAACAATTGCAACATCCGCAGGAAGCCCTGCCAGAAAAAACCAGCATCATCATCAGCAATCCGGAAGTATTTGGCAAAGGCATAAGCGAAATTGCCAGGTATTTTAAAAATGATGCCGTTATTTCAAGAATACTTCACGAAGGTATAGACTCTATCGTAAATGCGGAAACCCGCTTTGCCGAAGGAGATATTGTATTGCTGGTGGCCCAAAAAGGAGATATACCTGACCTGATCAAATTATTAGGCAAACCCAGTGTGTTCGATCTGGCTGCTTTCCCCGGCAAGCTTATGTCGAAACAGGTATTGATCACCAATCGTCATATTATTGGCAAAAATTTAGGGACCTTAAAACTGCGTTCACGTTTCGACATAAACATCACCCGCATTGCCCGCTCAGGTATTGAACTGCTGGCTACACCCGACATCAAACTTCAGTTGGGGGACAGACTTACTATAGTTGGTGATGAAAAATCAATAGATAATGCCGCCCAGGTGGTGGGTAATTCGCTAAAACGACTGAACGAACCCAATCTGTTTCCTATATTTATTGGCATTTTGCTCGGAGTGATTGTCGGAAGCATTCCTCTGGCTATTCACGGTATTCCTACTCCTATAAAGTTGGGTATGGCAGGTGGACCGCTTATTGTTGCCATTCTGCTGAGCCGCTACGGATATAAATTCTCTCTGATATCATACACCACACCAAGCGCTAATATGATGCTCAGAGAGATCGGTATTGTTTTATTTCTTTCGAGTGTGGGATTGAAAGCCGGAGGAACCTTTGTCTCCACCCTGGCTTCCGGCGATGGGTTTATGTGGATGGGTTACGGAGCCATTATAACGGTTGTACCCATTCTTTTGGTGGGATTATTTACCAAATTTATCTTGAAACGCAATTTCTTTGAATTGTGCGGATTGATGGCAGGCAGCATGACCGATCCGCCCGCTCTTGCCTTTGCCAACTCTATCTCACAGACCGAAGCACCCGCCATTGCTTATGCCACGGTTTACCCTCTGGTGATGTTCCTTCGCATTCTTATTGCCCAGATGATGATACTGTTTTTTAGCTGATATAGAACTCGGTCCAAAAAAAATGCCT
>CAZNRQ010000565.1:0-2676 GCA_964574845.1 uncultured Bacteroidales bacterium | reverse complement strand
TTGCATAGGAACCGGAAATGGAACGGACGCCATCTGGATCACACTGAAAAACCTCGGCATTGGACCGGGAGATGAAGTTATTACTGCAGCCAATACCTTTATTGCCACCTCTGAAAGTATCAGCATGGTAGGAGCAACTCCTGTATTTGCCGATGTAGACCCATATTTCACTCTTGACCCCGTGGATCTGGAAAAAAAGATCACAAAAAAAACCAGAGCCGTTATCGCCGTTCATTTATTCGGGCAAATGGCCGACATGGAAAAAATTTCTCAAATTTGCAAAGACCACGATCTGCTATTGATAGAAGATGCGGCACAGGCTCATTTGAGCCGTTATAAGAACCATTTCCCCGGCCACTGGGGAGAGGCAGCTACTTATAGTTTTTATCCCGCCAAAAACCTGGGGGCCTATGGCGATGGAGGGTGCATAGTGACCAATAGCGAAGAACTGGACAGAAAGATCCGCATCTATTGTAATCATGGTTCGCCCGAAAAGCACCTTCATGTGACAGAAGGTATCAATAGCCGGCTTGATGCCCTGCAGGCAGCCGTTCTTTCGGTAAAATTAAAGCATCTGGAATCATGGAATAAGCAGAGAATTGTTGCTGCTGCAAAATATAGAGAATTGTTATCCGGCATCCCACAGATCCAACTTCCGCTGCTTCGCCCCGATTCAGAACACACATATCATTTATATGTGATAGCTGCAGAGCAACGCAACAAACTACAGGCATTTCTGAAATCAAAAGACATAGATACAGGCATACATTACCCCGTTGCCCTGCCCTTTATGCCCTGTTACACACATCTGGGATATAAACCTACAGATGTTCCCAATTCTTTTCAATTGCAGGATAAGATTTTATCACTGCCTATATTTCCCGAGATTATTTCTGATCAAGTATTTTTTGTGGCAGACACAATCCGTGGGTTTTATCTTAATTATTAACAGAGTTTTTATTTCCTAAACTCAATTAAAAATATAAGCTAACTTTGCAAAATGATGCATATTCGCATTAATAATGCGACATCCAGTATTATTTTTCTCTTATGAAACCCTTGCAAATTACATTTGTTGGGCTAGGCTCTGAACAGCTTGGGATAAGCCAGTTAAGTGCAATTGCAAGACGTGAAGGACACCATGTTGGGTTGGCATTTAGCGCATCCTTATTTCATGACCGATACAATCTTGATTTCCCTTCCTTTGCATCTTATTTTGACGATACGCAGAATGTAATTCAAGATATTCGTGATCAAAAACCCGATGTATTAGCATTTAGCGCTCTTACTTCGACTTATCAATGGATGTTGAACGTTGCACGTATGGCGAAATTGATCAACCCAGAGATTAAGACCATTTTCGGCGGAGTGCATCCTTCGGCGGTTTCACAATTGGTTATTTCAAAAGATGAAGTTGATTATGTTGTTGTAGGCGAGGGAGATGAAGCGTTTCCCTTGATATTAAAACAAATTTCACAGGCAGATTATTTGACGCCAATTTATAATACCCGATTCAAGGATATAAGCGGAAATGTAATTACAGGTGTCCAAAAAGGATTTATACAGGATTTAGACAGTTTGCCCTTTTACGACAAAATACTTTGGGAAGAACACATTAGACTTGGGGACCTATATCTTACTATGGCATCAAGAGGGTGTCCGTATAAATGCACTTTTTGTTTTAATAATTATTTTGCAAATCTACCGAAAGAAAAAGAAGGGAAATATGTTAGATTTCGCAGTGTAGATCATGTTATTAATGAATTAAAAATTGCAAAACGCAGATATAAGATTCGCAAAGTAGATTTTCAGGACGACATTTTCGGTTCAAATAAAAAATGGCTTGAAGAATTTACTTGGAAATATCAAAAAGAAATTGGGATACCTTATAATATTCTTACTCATGCCAATTATATGGATGATTCTACGGCAAAAATGTTAAAGGAAAGCGGATGCGAATGGTTACAAATGGGTGTGCAAAGCATGGATGAAACCTTTAAAAAAAACAATTTGAGGCGAAATGAAAGATCAAACGATGTGGAATCTGCACTAAAAATCATGAGAAAGTATGGTTTGCACGTCAAGGTTGACCACATGTTTGGCCTTCCAAATGAACCAATTATTGCCCAAGAAACTGCTCGTTTGCTTTATGCTAGGGCACATCCCGAAAGGATACAGACTTTTTGGACTTGTTATTTGCCCGGAACCCAAATGATGCTAGAAGCAGAGAAAAATGGAATAATATCGACAGAGCAGGTGAGGAAAATTAATGAAGGAGAGGCTTCTTATTTGTTTCGTAATACCTGGAATGTGAAAGAAAAACTTCTAATGGACAAGTATAAGGCTTATGAGATAATATTCCGAATAATGCCCGCATTACCATACAGGTGGAAATCAAAGCTTACAATTGAAAAAGTGTCACTATTTCCTAAGTTTTTATTTCGACCATTATCTTTTTTGGTAGACATATTAACAGCCTTTATTAATCATAACCCTGAGTTTAGGGCATACGCCCCGCACAACATTTTTCATCTGAAAAGATTTTTTGCAAAAAAAATTGGATTGAAAATAAGGCCGGCAACCAGAGTGATAGAAAATATTGACTTTATTGACAGCAATAATTTTGACAATCCGGAAATCAATTGCAATGTGCATAACACATAAGAACCACTTAAT
>CAZNRQ010000564.1:0-2677 GCA_964574845.1 uncultured Bacteroidales bacterium | reverse complement strand
ATTATTACCTGGAAGAAAACCCCAAAGAAGCCCGCACTATTGTCAACAAGGTGATATTAGCTGCTACTGCCCGTCACGCTGCCCGTAAGGCACGCGAACTAGTACAGCGAAAGAGTGTCCTCTCAGGTTCAGGCCTACCCGGAAAACTATCGGATTGCAGCGAAAAAGACGCGTCTCTTTGCGAACTTTATCTGGTCGAGGGAGATTCTGCAGGTGGAACAGCCAAACAAGGCCGCGATCGCAAATTTCAGGCAATTCTTCCCTTGCGAGGTAAAATTCTGAATGTTGAGAAAGCCATGCCCTATCGCATATTCGAATCGGAAGAAATCAAGAACATGTTCACAGCCATGGGAATATCCATAGGCACCAACGAAGACAGCAAAGAACTGAATCTCGAAAAACTGCGTTATCACAAAATAATCATTATGACCGATGCCGATGTCGACGGAAGCCATATTGCCACTCTGATTCTAACTTTCTTCTTCCGTTATATGAAAGAACTAGTTGAGCGTGGTCATGTTTACATTGCCACTCCCCCACTCTATCTTATCAAAAAAGGTAACGAGCAGCATTACTGTTGGACGGAAGAAGAACGCATAGCAATTGTTGCTGAATTTGCTAAAACAGGAAAAGAATCAAGCATTCATATTCAGCGCTACAAAGGTTTGGGAGAAATGAACGCCGAGCAATTGTGGGATACTACTATGAATCCTGAATTCCGCACACTTCGCCAGATAACCATTGAGAGTGGTGCCGAAGCCGACCGCATATTCTCTATGCTTATGGGCGACGAAGTACCACCACGACGCGAGTTTATTGAGAAAAATGCGAAATACGCCCGTATAGATATTTAGTCATTCAACTTGGGGTCTCATGAATATTATTGTTACAGGGGCCGGTAAAGGCATTGGTTTAGAGATATGCAAACAGTTAATAGCAGATCCAAACAACGAAATAATTGCTATTTCGCGTGACATTCGTAAGCTAACTACCCTTGCAACTGAAAATGAAAATCTCATTCCTTTCTCCCTTGATCTAGAAAAGGACGATTATTCAAAGATCACTTCCCGATTACCGGGCAACATTGACATTTTGATTAACAATGCTGGATACCTTGTCAATAAATCATTTTCAAAAATTGACAATACTGATATTGAAAGATCATTTCTGGTTAACTTTTCTGCACCATTTCGACTGATCCAGTTATTGTTGCCACATTTTAACAAAAATGCCCATGTTGTTAATATCAGTAGCATGGGAGGATTTCAGGGAAGTGCAAAATTCCCGGGATTATCCGTTTACAGCGCCAGCAAGGCAGCTTTGGCATGCCTGACCGAATGCCTGGCTGAAGAGCTTAAAGAACATCAAGTAAAACTCAACTGTCTTTGTCTGGGAGCAGTACAAACAGAAATGCTTCAGAATGCATTTCCTGGATACAAAGCCCCTTTAGAGGCCTCTGACATGGCAGCCTATATTTGTGATTTTGCTAAAAATGCACATAAATATTTAAACGGAAAAATCGTTCCTGTTTCTCTAAGCACTCCTTGATCTTTTTTTAAATTGAAGATATAAATAAAATAGTATTTTTGCAGTATAAAATTAATGGGTGGTTAGCTCAGTTGGTTTAGAGCACTTGCTTGACAGGCAAGGGGTCGATGGTTCGAATCCATTACCACCCACTACAGCAACAAGGGTTTCAGAGTTTTTCTGAAACCCTTGTTTTTTATTTGCACAAAATTTGCACAAAAATGTTTTAATCAAAACCAAATTGAAAAAAAATAAACTGACTTTTTGGCAAGAAATGATTTCAACAAAAATGATCTTATTGTGAATGGAAAGCCTCTCAAAAATCATAATTATTTGTTTAAATAAAATATTTCAAGGTTAAGAAAGTTAAAATCCATAACGAATCAGCGGCTACTTTCTGAAATTAATATGTAACTTAGATGTCAAATTATCTAAATACACATTTCTATGTCAGCTAATTATTATTCAATAATTTGTAGCCTGATTCATTTTAAAAATGAAATAAGGTCCATTGAGGAAAAGAAATTTAAGCCTCTAATAAGCGTTCTGCACGATTTAAGAGTACCTGATGATGATGAGGATATCGTCCCTGATAACAAAAAACTCGCGGAAATACTAAATTTACCGCAAGCAAAAGTCAATTCCCTTTTAAAAGAACTGCACAATAAAGTTGTCAAATCATTCGAAAATAAGACACTTGAAATCACAGAATGCGAACAAATAATTTATATCTCCTTGCCATTAGATGAACAGAAGAAAGAAAACATCAAGAAAGACTCGAATTTCTATTTCAATAATTCTCTTTATATTAAAGTTAAATTGCCCTTCCTACCCAGAATTGGAGATAGAATATCGCTAAAGTTTATCGAAAATATTCTTTATAATAGTGGATATGTTTATGATGTAGAGCACAGAATAATTGGGAAGAAACAAGAGATACTAATTAGTGTTCACCCTTTTAATAATTTCGTATACCATTGGAAAAAAATGGAAGCTGAGTATGAATATGACCAACAAAGGAAAATACAAATGGAAAACGAAAAAATCTGGAATAATCTTTATAATCGATAAATTGGCATAAAGAAAATGAGACATTTTTAATGAAAATGCCAGAACAGTAAAATATAATATTAATAAAGAAGATTTAATA
>CAZNRQ010000563.1:893-2680 GCA_964574845.1 uncultured Bacteroidales bacterium | reverse complement strand
GGCAATACCAATATTGCCGTTGAATCGGATATCAATGGGTATTATAAAATTAAACCTTTGAGTTCTGGTAAGTACACAGTAATATTCTCCTATGTAGGTTACAAATCTGATACCATTACTGGAGTGACTGTTGACCCTGGCAAAATTACTGCAATGGATGATATTTCAATGGGTATGGAAGGCATCTGGCTAAATGGCAAAATTGCTGAAAAAATTGAATACAGAGACCCTATAATTCGTCCTGACCCTATAAATATAATTAGGGATGGTGATTTAGAAGTAATGGCTGGAAAGACCAAACTTGAAAATATTATCAGCAAAATGACTTCGGAAGTTTATGTAAATGAAAGAGATGAAATTTATTTTAGAGGGGCGCGAAATGATAATTTTATTTACATAGTAGATGGTGTTAAGTCGCCTGATGGACAGGCCCATATTCCTTCAGGGGCTATTGGAAGCATGGCAATTTATACAGGTGGTGTACCTGCTCAGTATGGAGATTTTACCGGTGGCTGCATTGTGATAGAGACCAAAAGCTTTTTCTCCAGATAATTTTTCATGTTATAGCTTTTGTTTTATAATTGATCATTAATCTTTACAGCCATGATCAGAAAAAAAACCATATTCGTCTTTTGCTGCTGCATCCTTAGTTTTGTTGCAACATCTCAAAATATTAAAATTCGTGGAAATATTTACGATTCAATCTCGCAAATGCCGTCCTCAGGGGTTGAAATCATTACACTGGATAATTCTACCAAGGCAGTCACTGACGAATATGGTTTTTTTTCTTTATCTGTAAAAAGCCTACCTGCAAAGCTTCAGGTCAGGCATATGGGATATCAAACCGAAGAGATTTTGGTGTCCAATGGAAAATCCCTGAAAATATTTCTGTTGCCCAAATCATTCGATCTCTCAGCGGTCGAAATAAAAGTGAATTCTCCCGAGCAAGTGATGCCCGACAAACACTATCATATAGTTGATTACGAATTTTGTGCTGACAGAATGATTGTTTTGGCCTACGAAAATCAGAGTTTCCTGACTCCTGTGTTATTACTTATTGACCTTAATGGGGATACTCTTTCGAGGGTTGAAGTTTCAAGGCCTGTTAAACTTTGCAAAGACTATACAGGGAAGATTTTTCTGTATACCCGAACCTTGGCCTGGGCAGTTAACTTCGATTCTAATAGGATAATTCTTTCCAATCCTGTGGATATTACTGATTACGATGCAGTGAACAATGTTATTCTGGGACAATCAGGCACACATTATTATTTAAAGCAAATATTTAACGACAATCAGCAACTGGATTATTACAATTACGAAGAGGTCAACGATACATTGAATTGTTTCAGGACAATTGTGGATGGTGATAACCTGAAAAGAAATCGTAAGGGTTTTTATTTCGATGGTAAGGAAGAAGATATCCGGTTTCAGCAATTGATTATGCTTAAGCCTGTATATGCTCCTTTAATTTGCTTAAAGGATACACTGTTTCTTTTCAATTTTACAGAATCCAAAATAGAGAAATTTGATGCCGCTTCCCATCCTATCGAAGAGAATGCTATTAGTTTCCAAAATGATAAGAATTTCTCTAAAGAGTTGTTAGTGGATGATGCTGAGTCCCGGGTATACTTTTTGTTCCGGAAGAATGGTATTTCCACATTAAAGGAGGTTGATGTGAAAAACGGCAATATTGTCCAATCGGTGGCCATACCTGCTTTTGTTTTTGTCGAAAAAATAAAAGTTCATGATAACGTAGTGTACTTCCTTTATAAAGAGAAATACAA
>CAZNRQ010000563.1:0-883 GCA_964574845.1 uncultured Bacteroidales bacterium | reverse complement strand
AATCAGAGGGATCATAATAAGAAAAGCGAAAGCTGTAAAACGAAGCCAACTTTTTTTCAACCTTCCGGAAAAATAGAACAAAGCATAAAACAAAAAAGCTACAAACAACATAATCCCGGTCAAAGATTTGAGTATAAAGAGAAATACAATCAGGAGTACAAGAAACTTTATAAATTTAAAATCTGATCTCCCCAATCTTTTTTATAAAATTTTCGTTTTGATAATTTGGCATGTTATTTGAAAAAGAAATAATCCAAAGAATTTAATAGTTATTCTTTTTTCTTTGTAATTTTGCCAATTAGTAAAAAATATCTTTTATGAAAAGGTTAATCTTTAGCAGCATTCTTTTTATTGCCTTATTTTCTTTAAATTCTTATTCTCAACAATCCAAGGGCCCGATCATTAAATTTGAATCGCAGGTTTATGATTATGGTACCATTTACCAGGGGGCTGATGGGAATTGTAATTTTACTTTTAAAAATGAAGGCGATGAGCCTTTAATCCTCTCCAGTGTGAGGTCTTCATGTGGATGTACCGTTCCTGTTTGGCCAAAAGATCCTATTTTACCGGGACAAAGTTCTTCAATCAAGGTTACCTATGACACCAAACGCTTGGGGACCATAAGTAAACAAATCACAGTAGTATCGAATGCTACCGAAGCCACCCTGATGTTAAATATTAAGGGAAATGTCATCCAAAAACCCAACGAGATTATGCCTGAAAAGGTTATAAACAATGGTTTTACACCATCAGCTAATTAACAAATAACCAAATATAAATTTCAATCAACTTAACCTATGAAAAAAGTAACCTTAATTTTTGCCATGTTTCTTTTTGTTGCCTTTGCAGCAAAAGCACAAACTTCAACCACCAAGAAAGCAGA
>CAZNRQ010000562.1:0-2682 GCA_964574845.1 uncultured Bacteroidales bacterium | reverse complement strand
ATTATGAGAAATAGGAACACATTATTATTCGCTATTCTGTTCGGATGTATCCTTCTGGGTTTTTCCGGTTCCTCTTTCAATGCACCTCCATCAGTCAAAACCAAGAAGATCACAATTCTTTATACCAACGACACACACAGCCGTATAGAGCCTTTTGCAGCCAATGACAAGAAGTTCGCCAAACTGGGAGGTTATGCCAGACGCGCTGCCTATATTAATCAGGTGCGCAAGGAAGAAAAGAATGTACTGTTGTTCGATGCCGGTGATGTTTTTCAGGGGACACCCTATTTCAATTTCTTTCATGGGGAACTCGAATTTGAATTGATGAGCATGATGGGTTATAATGCTATGACTATTGGCAATCACGAATTTGACGGGGGGCTTGAAGGTTTGAATTTCGCTCTTCCTTATGCCAAATTTGATATTCTTTCGGCCAACTACGACTTTTCCGAAACCATAATTAAAGATAAAGTTCAGCCTTACCATATATATACTGTGGACGGAATAAAAGTCGGAGTCTTTGGTCTTGGTGTCGCTTTGGATGGCATGGTCAGTCCAGCCAATTCAGGTAAGACTAAGTATCTTGATCCATTGGAAAAAGCTGCTGAAATAGCCTTTCTGTTGAAGAAAACAAAGAAATGCGACCTGGTGGTTTGTCTTTCTCATTTGGGCTTCTCTTATGAAGATAATCAAGTGAGTGATCAGGTTATGGCAAAGCAATCCAAAAACATTGATCTTATCATAGGAGGACATACACATACATTTCTGGACAAGCAATTCGTGTGTAAAAATTCCGACAACGAGGACGTAATTATTACCCAAACGGGATGGGGTGGAACCAGAGTTGGCAGAGTAGACTTCTACTTTACTAATAATAAACCGTTTAAAAATTGATGACTTTTGTCATAAAAAAAAAGTGAAAAAAAATGTTAAAAAGTTTTTAGTTGTGGTTAATAATGCTAATATTTGTAGTACCGAAATTTAATACAGCAGTATTGCATATTAAACAATGTAAGACGCTAAACAATAAACCAATAAAGTTTTAAGCAAAAAGTAATAAATAAGAATATCGAGGGAGAAAGGGATGAAGAAAAGCCATATTGAAGTTTGGAACGATTGTTTGGGTGTTATTAAAGATAATATCCCTTACCAAAGTTTTAAAACTTGGTTCGAACCCATAGTTCCTATCCGCCTTGTTGAGTCAACTCTTACTATTCAGGTACCCAGCCAGTTTTTTTACGAATGGTTGGAAGAACACTTTATTGAACTCCTTCGCAAGACCATTATTAAAGAATTAGGCCCCGACAGTCAGTTGGAATATAGCATAGTGATGGAGAACAGCTACGGCAACACCTCCCCCATCACGGTACGTACACCTGCCTCCAACCACAAAACACTGAAAAACCCAACGGTGGCCATGCCCATCGACATCAATAAGGGTAATTCAAAAGATATTCCCAACCCATTTATCATTCCCGGGTTGAAAAAGATACAGATACCTTCTCAGCTTAACGAGAATTACAGCTTCGATAATTTCATAGAAGGCGATTGCAACCGACTGGCACGTTCGGCCGGATTTGCTGTGGCCAACAATCCCGGCAAGACCGCTTTCAATCCTTTATTGTTATATTGTAACACCGGACTTGGGAAAACTCACCTCTCGCACGCTATAGGCATTCAGATCAAGCAGAACTTCCCTGATAAGATCGTTCTCTACGTGCAGTGCGAACAGTTCATCAACCAGTTTATCGACTCGGTGCGCAACAACAGCCAGAACGATTTTATGCACTTCTACCAAATGATAGATGTGCTCATCATCGACGATATTCAGTTTATCTCGGGAAAAGAAGCTACTCAAAACGCATTTTTCCATATCTTTAACCATTTGCATCAGCGTGGTAGCCAGATAGTGATCACCACTGATAAGGCACCTGTAGATATCAAAGGCATAGAACAACGCCTGCTGTCGCGTTTTAAATGGGGATTGGCTGCCGACCTGCAACTGCCCGACCTGGAGACCCGCATCGCTATCATCGAGCGTAAGCTCTATAACAACGGCATAGAAATGCCCCGCGATGTAATCGAATATCTCGCTTACAGTATTACAACCAATGTTCGTGAACTGGAAGGAGCCCTTATATCGCTGCTCGCCCAGTCGTCGCTCAACAAAAAAGCCATTACCATCGACCTGGCACGCCAGATTATCGACAAATTCATAAAGAACAATTCACGCGAGATCTCTATTGATTACATTCAGAAGGTGGTTTGCGATTATTTCGACATCAACATCGATATGCTCAACTCCAAGACCCGCAAACGCGAAATTGTTCAGGCACGACAGCTATCCATGTTCTTTGCCAAACGAATGACCAAAGCTTCGCTGGCATCTATCGGACTGCACTGCGGCAACAAAGACCATGCTACTGTGTTGCACGCCTGCCGCACCGTGAACAATCTTATTGAAACCGACAAACAGTTCAAAACCTATGTGGACGAACTGGAGAAAAAGATAAAACTTTAAATAGAAAAGCCCCTGAATGGGGCTTTTTTTATTTGAGATTTCAGATTTTTGATTTCAGAATTACTTTATGACTGCCATGGGTGGCTACAAATTGGCGCTCGCATGGTTGGGGAAACCTTTCGGAAGATCCACGAAATATTACGATAGCTCATTGCTAACGT
>CAZNRQ010000561.1:0-2699 GCA_964574845.1 uncultured Bacteroidales bacterium | reverse complement strand
GAGGCAACAACAGCATTGCCTGCTAATTTATTTGAAACAATCTGTGCCATGCTTAACCGAGACGGAGGCGATATTCTTCTCGGTGTTGATGATAAGGGCAAACTAAAAGGTGTCGATGCGTCAAGGTGTTCGACAATCATAAGCGACCTTGTTAACTTATCCAACAACCCACAAAAACTTGATCCCCCATTTATATTATTTCCTCAACTGTATGAGGTAAAAGGTAAATGGTTAATTCATGTCCAGATTCCTGCGAGTTCACAGGTGCATAAATCGGCAAATGTCATCTATGATAGAAGCAACGATGGCGATTTTAGGGTTGCGCAAGCATATCAGATAGCTGAAATTTACAACCGGAAGGTAACTCACTATACCGAGGGAATCATTTATCCGGCTTTGAGATTTAAAGATTTTAAATCCGAACTATTTCCGAAAATCAGAAATCTTATCCGAAGCAATAATGCCGCACATCCGTGGTTGGCTTTAAATGACGGGGAGTTACTGGAGAAAGCTGGGTTCTGGAAACGTGATAACCAGGCAGCAAAAGAAGGTTATACACTTGCAGCAGCCTTGACATTCGGTAAAGACGAAGTGATTCAGAGTATTTTGCCACACTACAAAATTGATGCACTGGTCAGGATCAAGAATGTTGAACGGTACGATGACCGTGAGTACATCCAAACAAACCTGATTGATGCGTACGAAAAGTTAATGGGCTTTGTTGGTAAACACCTGCCGGATAAATTTTTTATGGAAGGAGACCAAAGAGTAAGCCTTCGTACAAAAATTTTCCGCGAAGTTGTCGCCAACCTAATTGTTCACAGGGAATATGTGAATGCTCATCCCTGCACATTTATTATCTATGCCGACAAGGTTGAAACAATAAACGCAAACAACCCTCATGGTCATGGGCCGATAAATCCAAATAATTTCACGCCATTTCCGAAGAACCCTTCGCTTGCTAAATTTTTCATTCAGTTAGGTCGTGTTGATGAATTGGGGTCGGGCGTTTTGAATGTGAACCGGCTCATACATGAATATACCACTGGCGGGAAAGTTCAATTTATTGAAGGGGCGGTCTTCAAGACTATCATTCCTATTGACCCGAGTGCTCGTGACAGTGCTGTTGATGGAGAAACTAAGAAGAAATCTAAACCAATTATTAAAGGATTAACTGGGGGAGCAATTGAGGGAGCAATTGAAGGAGCAATTGAGGGAGCAATTGAGGGAGCAACTAAAAAAGTTAAGAGTAAACTTGCCATACTATTAAAAGCAATTGCTGCTAATGAAGGCAAAAAAGTTCCTGACTATAGAACAGTAACGGGAATATCGGATAGTAGTATTGAAAGATATATAAGGCAACTTCGGAAAGCCGGGTTAATTGAGTTTAAAGGGGATTCTCCTCAAACAGGCGGGTACTCTCTGACAAAAAAAATGAAGGCTCTGTTAAAATAATGAAAGCAACCAGGCATTTCTAAGCCAATCATGCGCCCTCAAATCATTTTTTTATCCTGAGCTTACGTGTCAACAATGCGATCGTCATGTTTAATGCCAGAACAATTGGCTGGTGATAGACAATACTCACTGAGCAGAACCGAAAACGAACCTTTGCTTGCATGTGTATGCAGCATTGAAGTAAGAAACATATCAAGCCCGTCCTGATTTTATCCTTCTGATTGCGTTCCGAAGGCATCTCCTTAGCAAACAATGTCGGATATTGGCGGGCTCATTATGATTTTTCCATTAAGAGCGCATCATTGGATGGAAAAAGTCCAGAAAATACCATTATCGTGTTCTAAAAATCACATGCGGGTATCGTCGCCAGCGTCATACGGCTTCCGTCAACCCTGTTTCGGGCAAATTTCTGCACCCACCTTGCATTTTGTACCGTTTTATACCAGACATATGATGAAAATATTCCCCAAAGGTCATGATTATGGCGTTAAAGTGCCATAAAATTTCCTCCGATGGCCTGCAGATGCCAGTTTCAAGCCCAAAATCAGCATATGAGGATGGCTTTGTACATAAATCCAAGTCAAAAAGTGGCAATGTGTACACTGAATAGTGGCTGTTTCTGTAAAAATTATAGATTAAACTTGCTGTTTATTGCAATTTGGGCACAATGGGATATGTAGGAGGGAATTCTGAACAAGAAATAATACGGCATAATTTGGATTATTTCGAGAATGTCCACAGTTTAATAAATGCAATTAAGCGCTGTATAGCAAGGTGTTTATCTTTATTTGAGAAGCAGGGACGGCAGTATTTTTTCAGGAATATCCAGTTTGTACAAAAGAATGTACAAGTGTATAGTATGGTTATCTTGTTGTTAATCCCTATTAAGATCATATTCTCGCCATGACCTGAAATGGTTGAAAAAGAACCGCAAAAGAAATTATTGCCAGGGCTCTCCCTTTCCATTAACTTAGTCAGGTTGGATTAGTGATATACTTTCCTGTGATGTGTACGGCAACTTTCCCGGCACATTTGTTATCAATGCTAACAAGCTTGAATAAATTCAATTTTATTCACTGTTAAATTGTTGAGATTGTTCTATTTTATTTGTAATTTTCGATGCGTAATTGCAACAATAAATATGTTATGCATAATTAAAGAAAAAATGAAGGTTTTCGACTTTTTTGTTTTACACTGGGCTTTTGTGACATTTATTTCTTTTATTGGAGGCATCATGGGAGGAC
>CAZNRQ010000560.1:1263-2716 GCA_964574845.1 uncultured Bacteroidales bacterium | reverse complement strand
CTGAATATCTGGGCAGGAATGGCCGGAAGCGGCCTTTTATAATCTCTTCAAAGAGATGAATGTGCATAGGTTGAGTTACCGTCCTTGTCATAAAACGTCCTTGTTAATGTGGCAAAAATGCGAAAGGGATGTACAAAATTACAACGAGAAATTCTGATTTTTATATTTGTTGATAAATATTCTTAGGTCTGAAAATGAAATCATTAAGGGCGTTTCAGGAAATTAGTATCTAAAAGATTTTAACATTGAGCATTGTAACGAAATATATTATTTTTTTAAGGACCAATTGGATTAATTATTTAATTTTGTGTTAAATAGCACAACTAAAATATATGGTTATGAAAAAATGCACATTATTCCTAATTATTGTGGTCTTTGTATCACTTACTTTTTCTGTTAAATCCACCTGTGGTCAGACAACACAAGAAGAATATAATTATGTTACCAAGGGTTACAAAACACAGATAGAAAGTGGTCTTGATATGAAAAAAGGTTATTCTTTAAAGGAAATAACAACAGCAAGCGTTGGTGTTAGAAACGTAGTTTTAAAAGGGCTTTACAGAACAAGCTCAAATGTTCTCTGCGCTATAATGATTGAATATACTAAAAGTGGAGAAGCTACTCAATATTTTTGCGCACCAATGACAGGATCACCGCAAGAAATTTACACTCAATTTTATAATAGCTTGTCTGATAATGATACAAAGATTAATAGTGAAGAGCGTCTTCAAATTATTGTATATGCATTGTCTGCAGCTTGCTTTAAATAATTATATAAAAACTCATTAATGAAGTTTAATATGCATCCCATGAAAACAAAACTATTCTTTCTTGTCATTTTCTTTTGCCTGTTTGGTTTCATCGCAGCAAAGGCTGAACAAATCGACACACTCACTGCTAAGAAAGTAGCCAAAACATTCTACACTGGACAGTTCCCAAGTAAAATCGTAGCAGAAAATGATTTTTCTATCATCTATACATATTCTGCACCCTCCACTGATTTGAATATCGAAGGGCCATTGCAAAATGTACCTCTTATATACGTGGTGAGTCTTATTAATGCTGGTGGATATGTTTTTGTTTCAGGAGATAATAATGTGGAACCTGTTCTTGGCTATTCTGAGGACGGTTTTTTTTCAGAAACTAATCATTCCCCGTCATTTATTAAATGGATGTCAGGTTATTGTCAGCAAATTCAATATATCATCATAAATAATGAAATGGCTGATAACGATATCGAATTAAAATGGAAAGCATATTCTGAAGGAAATAATACAATTCCTAAAGGCACAAAAGCTGTAAATCCATTGTTGCAAACAACTTGGGATCAATCACCTTACTATAATGCATTATGCCCTGGAGGAAGTGTTACTGGTTGCGTGGCTACAGCAATGGCGCAGATATTGAAATACTGGGATTGGCCAATACAAGGTGCAGGAAATCATTGTTACAC
>CAZNRQ010000560.1:0-1253 GCA_964574845.1 uncultured Bacteroidales bacterium | reverse complement strand
ATTATGGACAACTTTGTGCAGATTTTGGATCTACAAACTATGATTGGGCTAACATGCCAAATAATGTGACAAGTGCAAATACTGCTGTAGCAACATTGATGTTCCATTGTGGTGTCAGCGTGGACATGGATTATAGTCCCAGCGCAAGTTCTGCTCAGACTAGCAACGTGGTCAATGCATTGGAAACATATTTTCAATATGCAAGCTCAGCACAATATGTTACAAAGTCAAGTTATACTAATGCCAATTGGATTGCATTATTGAAAGTAGAATTAGATGCAGGAAGACCTATGCAATACAGAGGTTCAGGCAGTAACGGAGGTCATTCTTTCGTCTGCGATGGTTATGATAATAGCAATTATTTTCACTTTAACTGGGGTTGGTCAGGGAGCGACAATGGCTTTTTTATTTTAACAAGTCTCTCGACCTCAAATGGAAGTTTTACTAATGACCAAGGTGCTATTATTGGAATCCAGCCATCCTATCCGCCAAGTTATGATATTGGGCTGTATTCGGCGATTTCTGTTACGCCTACTTCTATAACGTCCAACCAGGCTTTTGATGTTTCGGCGGATATCGCAAATTATGGTACAGCAAATTTTACTGGTGATTTTTCAGCAGCCATATTTGATGATCAGGGAACTTTTATTGATTTTATCAATACATATACGAATTACACACTCAATGCTGGCTATTTTAATAGTTTTACATTTAGTAGCACTGGAATGGCATTACCTACGGGCAATTATTATATTGGAATTTATTATGCAGATAATTCTGGAGCATGGATGTTAGCTGATGAAAATTCATATACAAATCCAATTTTAGTTTCAGTTGCTGGTGCGACAAATGACATAGCATTAGCTGATAATATTTTACAATCCCCTTCGACCCTCATTCAAAATCAACCTGCGACTTTTACAACTGATATCGCTAATTACGGAGTCTCCACATTTACTGGTTGGTTATCAGCAGATGTCTATACTACGGATGATGTATGGGTAAAAACAATTTATGAGTATTCTGGATGCAATCTTCCGTCGGGATACATGTATGATAACAAAGCATTTACTACCAGTAGCCTAAACGTCCCACCAGGATTGTACAAGCTTTATATATTGATGTCCTATGACTACTCTTCCTGGTATATTGTCGGAGGTCAGTATTACAGTAATCCAATATATATCGAAGTCCTTCCAGCTCCTTTGTCTCCAGATATTTATGAAAATAATAATACAGTGACTGTTTCATAT
>CAZNRQ010000559.1:503-2728 GCA_964574845.1 uncultured Bacteroidales bacterium | reverse complement strand
TCCTAAGGTTTTTATCGAATTGAAGACTAACCTGGAATATTTCGATGCAGAGCGAAATGTTGAAATGATAGCCATACCGGCTGATGATTTCCGCATTACTACCATGATAGATTATGAGACCAATGTTTTAGGAACTCAATTTGCTAATCTCGATCACATTGATGATTTCAAAACTGAAATTTCTCCCTGCCGGACTTTTGTTTTCTTACACGAACTTGAATATCTGCTCGAAAAAGACCTTATCAAGGGTGGCGATATGAATAATGCGATAGTGTTTGTAAATCGTATCATTTCGCAGGAAGAACTTGATAGGCTTGCTGTTGTTTTTAATAAGCCCAAAGTAAGTGTTCTGAAAGAGGGTATTTTGAATAATCTGGAGTTGCATTTTCCCAACGAACCTGCACGGCATAAACTACTTGATGTTATCGGCGATCTGGCACTATTGGGAGGCACCTTGAAAGCTCATATTATCACCAAAAGACCTGGTCATTACTCTAATGTAAACTTCGCCAAAAAAATTGCCGAAACAGTAGGTTTTAAACCAAAGTCGGGAAAAAAAGTGCAAACAGAAGTTTTCGATCTTACCAAACCTCCTCTTTACGATATTAACCAAATACAAAAAATAATACCGCATCGTCCCCCCTTCTTATTAATTGATAAGATTTTGGAAATGGATGACAAAGGTATAATCGGCTTGAAAAATGTCACCATGAACGAGAGTTTTTTCGTAGGTCATTTTCCTGACGAACCGATAATGCCTGGAGTGTTGCAAATAGAAGCCATGGCTCAATGTGGAGGTATATTTGCCTTAAGCACCGTACCCGATCCAGAAAACTACCTGACTCTTTTTCTAAAAATTGAGCAGGCACGTTTCAAGAACAAGGTGGTACCCGGAGACACAATTGTATTCAAAATAAAACTTACCGCCCCTATTCGTAGAGGTATTTGTCAGATGATCGGCCATGCATACGTAAACAATCAGATTGTTATGGAAGCTGAGCTGTTGGCGCAAATTGTAAAAAAAGTGACTAAATGAATCAGCCCCTAGCTTACGTTCACCCACAGGCAAAAATTGCTGCCAATGTTGTGATCGAACCCTTTGTTACTATAGATAAAAACGTTGAAATCGGCGAAGGCACCTGGATAGGACCGAATGTTGCTATTTTAGAAGGAGCCCGAATAGGTAAGAATTGTAAAATATTTCCAGGTGCTGTTATTTCGGCTGTTCCCCAGGATCTGAAGTTTGCTGGTGAAGACACTATTGTAAAGATAGGAAATAATGTAACCATACGCGAATTTGTTACTGTCAACCGTGGCACCAAAGCAAATTTCGAAACAATAATTGGCGACAATTGTCTGCTTATGGCTTATGTTCACGTAGCACACGATTGCATTATCGGCAATAACGTAATTCTTGCCAATTCCGCAGCTCTGGCAGGTCATATCAAGATTGACGATTGGGCGATAATTGGTGGGATGGTAGCTATTCATCAATTCGTTAATATTGGAGCACATTCGATGATTTCGGGCGGAGGTTTGGTTCGTAAAGATGTTCCTCCTTTCTGCAAAGCTGCACGTGAGCCTTTATCGTATTCGGGTATCAATTCAATTGGTCTTCGTCGAAGAGGTTTCTCGGCCGAAAAGATCAAGGAAATACAGGATATTTACCGCATCATATTCATCAACGGATATAATGTAACCCAGGCTCTTCGCTACATTGAAGCAGAATTGCCTGCTACACCCGAACGCGACGACATCATTTCGTTCATTCTCAGTTCGAAAAGAGGTATAATGCGTGGTTTCACCCGCAACGGAAACGGGAAAGAGAAAAAAGATATTCTTTGATTTGTTTCCCGTAATCAACTTATTTCCAAAAATATTTTCGTATTTGGAAAAAAAGTCGCATCTTTGCACCCCAATTTAAAAAAATATAGTTTTAACATTTAAAGTAAACATTTTATGCCAGCAAGAATCAGATTACAACGTCATGGAAAAAAAGGTAACCCTTTTTACCACATTGTAATTGCAGATGGTCGTGCACCACGTGATGGAAAGTTCATTGATAGAATTGGCACTTACAACCCACTTGCAATTCCAGCAGAAATTAACCTTGATTTTGAAAAAGCTTTGGCTTGGTTAAACAAAGGCGCTCAGCCTTCGGATACCGCTAAAGCAATTTTATCTCACAAAGGTGTTATTTACAAAAATCATCTCCTGAAAGGAGT
>CAZNRQ010000559.1:0-493 GCA_964574845.1 uncultured Bacteroidales bacterium | reverse complement strand
CGAACAAGCTGAAGCAAAATTTCAGATTTGGTTGCAGGAAAAAGAAACCAAGATCCTGGCCAAGAAAAACCAGATCGTATTAACGAAAAAAGAAAAACAAAAGAATCGTCACGAAGCTGAAGTTAAGGCTAATATAGCAAAAGCTCAGGAAGTAGCTAAGAAAAAAGCCAAAGAACTGGCTAAAGAATTAGCTATCGAAGATGCTCCTGCAGAAGTCGACGCAGCAGAAGAAATGCCTGTTGAAGAAGAAACTGTTGTTGAAACTCCTGTTGTTGACGAAGTAGTTGCTGAAGAAGTTCCTGCTGCAGAAGAAACTCCTGCAACTGAAGAAGCTCCAGCTACGGAAGAACCTGCCGAAGAAAAGCCTGAGTAAATTTTAGCCCGACTGAGATGGAACAAGTAAGTTTTTTCTGTCTGGGCAAAATTTCGAAGACATTTGGTTATAAAGGTCAGGTCATTGTTATTTTCAATAGTGATGATCCTGAAAAATACA
>CAZNRQ010000558.1:1222-2729 GCA_964574845.1 uncultured Bacteroidales bacterium | reverse complement strand
GTATATGTAATAACACCTCCACTTTGATTATAATAAAGAGAATCATGCAAGCCGGGATACAAAGATCTCGTCTCTCCATTTTGATACGGAATATGTGTTGTTATATGTCCATCACCATGATGCAGCTCCCATTGATTAGGATTCGAAACATCTATCCATATTCCATAATTGAATGTCCAACCTGCTCCAAACCAATGGTTTTCTGTATTGAATGAATTATAATTTCGTTCTAATCCAAATTCACCTAAACTACTAAATACTGAAAGATCCTTCATTGAAAAGGTAAATGCGCCAGTTGCAACATTGACTGGATCTCCAGCATGACCAGATGGATATTTTTTTGCCCTTGCAACCTTTTCAGGTATTGCTACTTTTAAATTTGGCTTGACATATATAAAGCAATTTTGATTTAATGAACTTTCATCAGTACCTCTTGAAACTTTGAGTGTAACTTTAAAACAACCTGGTTTATTAAAAGTTATTGTTGGACTTGTTTGAGTTGATGTTATGTAAACTGATGTGACACCTGTAGCCTGTTGTTGCTCAATTGTCCACAAATAATCAGTTGCATTATTTGTATTTGTAGATTTATCTAACAATTGAGTACTCTCTCCAGCAATTAAATTAGTTTTTAGTGAAGAAAAATTAGCAACAGGTCCCGGACAATTTGTAAATTGTATTAAAACATCATTTGAGGGTACACTTCCACAGGAGTTTGAAATTTTACATCTATAAGTTCCAGCAATAGTTGAACTAAAATAATAATTCATTTCACCTGAAACATTAGAATATATACTATTTGATCCTAACTTTTCCCATTGATATTGAAGATTAGTGCCAGTTGCACCAACACTTACACTAGCTGTTTGCCCCTGACAGACTAAACCAATTTGAGGCTGTGTGCTAACTAAGGGCTGTTCACATTTACTTGTAGCTTGGCTATTAGGATTACCGGTTTCAGTAGATGTTTTATATATAACTGTTGATCCAGAACAATTTGCTTCATATATGCGCACCCAATAAGTAGTATTGGCTGTTAAGTTTGTAACTGTAACACTTTGATCTGTACCGTTACATACAACTTGTTCTCCCGAAGATGTATATGAAGTACTAGCAGTTGGGTCACTCCCTGTAAAAGGATCGTTAAAAGAATTTCTTGTGTTTATCTTTATTATACGTTTTGACCCACCACCTTTTGTAAACGAAATGGTTATTTGATCTTCTTTTATATTACTGAAAGTAATGTCTTTTGCTTGATCTAAAGGAGTAGTACAAGAGACACAAGGAGCAGTTGTTGCAGTCTTAGCCTCTGAATTGCCACTCTTACTTCCACATGCATTATATGCTTTAACTCTGTAATAGTATGTTGTATTACATGTTAACTCTGTAATATTTGCATTTAAATTTGAATTAACATCAGCATTATTATAACCAGAAACAAAACTCGAAGAACCAAAAGAATTATCTGTAGAAACATCCAATAAATATCCGGAAGCCCCATTAGCAA
>CAZNRQ010000558.1:0-1212 GCA_964574845.1 uncultured Bacteroidales bacterium | reverse complement strand
AAAACTGGTCTGTTTGAAATTTGATGCATCTGCACTAATAGGAATACTTGGCGAAGAAGCACCAGTTACTGTAATACCTATATTTTGAAAATTATTATCATTTGCTCCTGATTCAGCTTCAGTAATAACATTTTCGTAATCAACCCATAAATGAATATAATAAGAACCATTACATGTAGTTTTTGGAATCGTTAATGTCTTATCATAACTTATTGAACTGGAACAGCCAGAGGTTAAACCAATAGAATAGCTGTCCAAAAATGTTGCTTCAGAAATAACTAAAGTTAAAGATTTGGAAAGATAAAATCCAACTTTAAAATTTTTAGCGTCAATTGAACCTGAATTAGCTATTGCAAATGTTGCTTTTACATCAGTCCCAATAGCAGCACTAGTTTTTGAAAGAGAGAAATATACCGGAGCTAAATCAGAAGAAGATTTTATTAATGTTGAATTAGAAACATCATTATCACTTTCTGAAGATTCTACCACCTTAGAAGTCGCATCAACTCCAACGAGTATATATTTTGTTCCTGTGCTATATGAACATGGAATTTGCTTGGTGGTCGTAACAGTTTTTGAGGTATTCGCAGCTAACCCATGTACCAAAATGTCGTCCAAATGAGTTGCTGATCCAGATGAATAAGTACTTTGGCTACTAATGTACAGCGAAACATAAAAGTCAGTGGAAGTAGATGTGCTTCCTGAATTCTTTATTGTAACTGAAAATAAATATGAAGATCCGGAATACATTGATGTTGGGGCAATTGTTCCAGTTATTATTAAATTAACAGAAGCCTGAGTTTTTGTGGATATTAAAAACACAATACAACAAAAAATAAACCCCCTCATAGAAGTAATATTAACAATGAAAAAACATCATTAGAATAGAGTGCAAAAAGAAAATAAAGCCAGAAAGTCAATTTGCCTACTTGAAATTTTTAATACATATTTAAGAAGTTATTTAAAAAATAAAACTCTCACTTAAATATATACAAATAAGATAAAAATGTAATTATAAGCTAATAACTTATATCAAAAATTTCTTAAAATTTACCATAGAACTATTGAACAGTGGGAAAGCTTGTTGTTTCCGATCCAAAACCCCAACTGATACCAAAAATTGAGACTAATTTATCTGATCCATTGAAGTTAGTACCAAAAGCTCCGTTTAAATATATGTTTTCAGCTATTTTATAATTAATAATACCTAAC